>CAKZYM010000895.1 GCA_937884685.1 uncultured Calothrix sp. | reverse complement strand
CAAACTGGACAGCATATTCAATAATAGTTTTATCGCCTAATCCACCCAAGGAAAATGCTCCACCGAGAATATTATGAATATGATATTGCAAATCCGATAGGGACAAAATTTTCCCACTAGGTTTTTTGAAACCTTCGTCAGTAACTTCGGTAATAGCTTCAATTCCATCACCACCGCTACCTTGAGCAGGTTTGACTACAAAAGAATCATGTCCATCAATAATTTCTGATAGCTTTCCTACTTCATTTTGAAAAGAAATTACACCATAGGTTTCCGGAATTGGGACGTTAAGTTCTTCTGCAATTCTCTTTGTTTCTAACTTGTTATCAGCCAATTTATAAAGTTTACGCGGATTACTAGGAAACAGGTAATCAACATTGCGAGCATTGATTCCTAGAACTCCTTCACGCATTAATGTAAATGGAAACATCTTTCTATTTTGGATTTTAGATTGTGGATTTTGGATTAATTTAATTGGGCATAGGGCATGGGGAATTGGGCATGGGAAATAAGTTACAATTTAGAGTTGTAATAAACAATTTATTAATTCCTAACTCCTAACTCCTAACTCCTAACTCTCTTTTAAGACTGACTCAACTGTTTTTGCATTGATTTAAATCGGAAATATTCTGTCAGTTTATAACCGTTGTAACGTCCGACTAGAATATTAATTCCTAAGACTAATAACAGCAGTTCTGGGAAGGTAAATGCTAAATGTTGGACGTAGGGATTAATTACGCACAAGTAACCGATTACTGATATAAAAACTGTACCAAGTGCAGCAATTATTGTCTCTTTCGCTCCTGATTCTTCCCAACTTAGAGCGGCTCTTTCTATTAGCATAGAGAGAATGACAATTGGAAATAAAGCAATTGATAATCCTAAATTTACTCCGAATCTTTGTAAGATGATTGCTAATACTCCAAGAATCAAAACTGTTGCTGTCAAAATTGCAGCTAGTCTGGGTACAATTAATAGCTGTAATTTATCTAAATAGGCACGAATGAACAGCCCGATAATTACAACTAAAATAAATAAAGGTATACCAACAATAAGTCCGGTTTCTCTAAATGCAAGCGCAATTAATATCGGTGTAAATGTTCCAAAAGTTTGCAATCCTACCATTTGATGTAAAACAGAAATTATCAATGCACCAATCGGAACTAATACTAATACCCGAAATACTCGCTGGGTTGCTAAGGGTAAATTCAATAAAGAATATTCTAAAAAGGGATTTTCAGCTTTCTGCTTTTCCCAAAGTGCTTGGTTAAGTCCTTTATCGGTATTTGGTCTAACTACTACTTCTAAATTGACATCCCCCGAACCTTTTGCGCTTAAACCACTATCGGTTCCATACCACCAAGTTAAATATCTATCTTGGATACCAAAATTACCATCTATAGTATGGTAAGCTAGCCAACCTCTATCGGTTTCTACCTCTAACCACTGGATAAAATCGGTTGAGTAAACTTCTTCATTGTTGAACAAAATACCGTTACCAACTCGTGCCGGAATTTTAGCTTGTTTTAATAAGAATGCGACTATTTCTGGAGTGGAATCATCAATTTCTAATGTTCTTTTGATGCTTCTAATTCTAATATCATCGGGATTGAGCGCTAGTTGATAAATTTGTTTGGATAAATCTAGAGTACTGTTGTTGGAATTTCTCTTTGCTTCTTTAAAAATTGATTCAATCTCAGCAGTTGGAAAATTTTCTTTTAAGTTATCTTCAACAGCAGCATTCTCTTGACCAAAGTTACTCAACTGCTGCTCAACAAGCTTATCTCCTGTTGTTGAAACTGGTTGCTTTCCAGATTCTAAATCATTTTTAGCTAAATCTGTTTTATCAATAATTGCTCGATAAAATATAGCTTCGCTTCCTTTGGCATTTTTATTTGAAAATATGGCAACGCGATTCGATGTATCTCCTACATTTTGAATTTGGCGACTATAGTTATCGTTGATAAAATCTTCATTAATAATTTCATAGCCGGGAGAACTTTGAGGAAGCTGTAGTTTAATTTCGCTCGGTAATGCGTTTTCTGAATCTAATATTCTTCCTTCAGAATTTACTGATAGCTTAGCTTCAACATACCAATTTTTATATGCTTGGTTTGGTAACAAAGGAACATCAGTAGCAAATACTTTATGAAAGAAAATTGATAAGCTAATAGCTGCTAAAAATAAGGCTAATATTAAAGCATGAAAATTACGATTCATTTTATTCTTCCTCCGCTTGACAATTTGGCTTTGCAGTAAAACTTTCAGCAGAGCTTACGGCTAGTTTTCCTTTTTTCAACATATTGCGTCCGATAAGAACTGAATAGTTGAAATCATCTCTATCGGCTAGGTTAGCTTCTTCTTCAATCAACCTACCCGCAACACAAAATTCCATTTTCACTACCGGACGACGACCTTCACCTTTAATCTCAACCCACCTTTCTACGGTCCGCTCAAATACTTTTCAAACTCCATCTGTATAGGTATATCTGAACTTAATCATTCCACCAGATTCCGATTCATTATCCGGCTTTTCTAAAATTTCAGCATTAATTGAAGTCGTTTTAGCACCCGTATCAAGCTTAAATTTAATATCTTCATCTATACCGGAAATTTTCCCATTTTCTATCCAGCCAACGGTTTTACTATCCACTTGATTTAAGCTCACTCCCTGAGTTTGTTGGATGCTACAACCACTAGCAAATATACTAATAAACAAAACAAGACAAAGATTTTCTAATGCATCAGGAACATGCATTCTAAATATTTTTTTCATAAATTTAGATTTTAATTAATAAAAATTATTTTGGAATGGTATTAGCCAATATATTCGCTTTGAACTGCAATACCTTTCTTTCTCTAGGATGATTTTTATATAGCTGATAGTCTAAAGTTGATAATAAAAATATATAACTATGTAGGGTTTGATGTAATGCCGTTTATAATGTATATTTAGCAAGTTAAATGTAAATGTATTTTATAAAAATCGACCAAATACTTATTGCTAAAGGGATACAAATAAATAATTTATATAGATTTGCCCAGATGATATTTTGAAATTGAAAATTATTAAATTTAAGTTTGTTTTAAAGTTAAGAACGAGGTGTGGTCTTTCTGAAGTCATAACACACGCTACTAAGTAATTATTTATTGATTAATATTCCATCGCTTTAATTTGTTTATTCGCTTCTATCTGAGCCTTTCTCATGGCTTTATCTAAACGTTGCTGTCCTAAAATTGCGCTAGTAAATTGATTTTCAAAATTGTTCACAATTGGTGCTGGGTATTTACCAATTTGCCAAGGAGTAGCATATTCAACTCCCGCTACAAATGCAGAGCGTAAACTATCTTGTTTATAATTCAATTTCTCTGCTACCGATTTTCTAGTTGGTAAAGCAATACCATTTTGAGTCCATTTCTCCATTCCTTGTTTTCCTGTAAGGTAAGAAATTAATTCCCAAGCTTCTTTTTTGTACTTTGCTTTTTTATTCATTACGTAGGCAACGGTAAATACCATTGTGCCTTTTTTGTTGTTTATCGTTGGGACTTCTGCGGTACCGAATTCTAAATTGGGAAAAGTCTCTTCTAAGTAAGGAATAGCCCAATTACCTTCTATTACCATAGCGACTTTACCCTGAGCGAACATTTCGCTTCCAGAGTTTGTTCCGACATCTGTTTTTTGTGCGGAAGTTCGTTCTTTTCGATATTGTTCTACAGCTAATTGCAATCCTTTCAAAGCTTCAGAATCAGCAAAAGCTGCATAATTGTTTTTACCAATAACTTGTCCGTCAAAAGCTTTGATTTTATAAACTTGTCGAGCTAATTCTGGAATTTCTCCAAAGCCATATTTATCTATTCTCCCGTCTTGATTGCTATCTTCTGTCAATTTTCGCGAGTAACTACGCAATTCTTTCCAAGTAGCAGGAGGATTAGTAAAACCTTGTTCGACTAAAGCTTGTTTGTTAAAAAAAAGAGCCAGGGTTGAGTAATCTTTCGGAAGTCCGTAAATCTGATTTTTGTATTTAAAGCTATCAAGTAGGGTTTGCTCGAAGTCGTTTAAATCAAATTCTGTTTTTATATAACCATCTAAAGGTTCGAGAACATTTTGACTCATCAAGAAAGGTGCTTCCAAAGCATCCAGATAAAAGACATCTGGTGCTGCTTCCCCTACTAAGCGAGTTTTTATTACATCCATATATTGGTCGTTGATGACCTCATATTTCACTTTGATTCCTGGATGCTTCACTTCAAAATCTCGCAGCAATTGTTTTAAAAGCTTTTGTTCAATCGAACTCGCACCCCAACCACTAAGCTTGATATTAACTATATCTGATGATGTCGAAATATTTGATAAGAATAGATTATTAAAGCCAGCTATTAACAAAGTGAACCCTAGCAAGATTCCTAAAAAACTAAATAGCTTTTTGTTCATGATTATGGAATTCCTAACCCAACAAGATTTCTATATCGAATACTCGCATATTTAATAGAACGCACAAAATACCAGCTTTACAATTCTTTTTTAAGATACTTCATTATTTTTTAATATTTACGACTTTGGAGAGAAAAAATATTAGATAAAACCATTACTTAGTGAGGATTTTTGTTTAAAAACACCTTTATAATATTTAAAAAAATAGTGAAGAAGACTATCGTTAATATATATTTGTATATATCTTTGTTAATTTTTGTAATGTAAGATTAACTTAAGACTGTCCCTAAGACAGTAAAGAACATTTAAATAAACGTTTGTAAGCCGGTCATTAAGTTGGTCGTTTAAAGCTGGTCATTTAAAAACAACTATTCCGAAGGTTAGCTGATGCAATCTGTTCAATCAAATACTGCTGTTCTTGAAGTTCCGGAAATCACTCAGAGTGCTGTTATACCGTCAGTACTTCCTCAAAGCGAAACAAAACAAGTTCCCGAAAATCAGAGAATTTCTAAAGATGACATCCGTAAAAGCCTAAAAGCTTCTACTGCTGATGGAGTATTTGCTGCGGTATTTGATATCACTACTACTGGAATTCTGCTGAGTAATTTTTTAGTAGAGTTGGGTGCAAACGCTGTACAGATTGGGATGCTTTCTTCGATTCCCATGTTGGTAAATCTATTACAGCCTTTAGGAGCTTACTTATCCGAGCGTATTGATAGTCGTCATACCTACTGTCTTTGGACTCACGGAGCGGCTAGATTTGTATGGTTATTTTTGGCGATCGCCATTGGTGCAGCGAGTTGGGGTTGGGGAGATTTACATAATCACCAGCTGGTTGTGATGACGCTATTGATAATATTAGCGAGTCACGTATTAACAGCTTTGGGAAGTGCATCTTGGTTGAGTTGGATGGCCATGTTGGTTCCCCGAAAGTTACGGGGAAGATATTTCGGTTTACGGAATAGTATTGCTAGTTTTACAAAATTGATTTACGTACCCATCGCTGGATTAATTGTGAGTTTTTGGCCCGGTGGTGCGATACAGGGTTTCGGGATAGTACTGCTTTTAGGTTTGCTTGCTGGTGGAGCGAGTCTTGCTTGTCAATTTTTGAAGACAGATATCAATCCTCAATCTCACAACTATTCAGAAATCAAAAGTTTTAGTAGAAACACAGCTTCAGATAACACAGAAAAATCAGAAAGTTCAGAAGTTCAAAATCAAAATCAAAATTTTAACCAGCCTCCCAGCATGTGGAAGGACTCAAACTTTTTAATATTTTTGGCTTATTTCACTTTATGGATGTTTGCTTTTAACCTCAGCACTCCATTTTTTAATCTTTATATGTTGGACACCCTAGACTTAGATGTCAGTTGGGTGACAGTTTACGGTAGCTTTCAAGCTGGTTCTGGGATGTTAATGCTGATTTTATGGGGAAAATTAGCAGACAAAGTAGGAAATCGTGCCATCTTATTTTTAGTCGGAGTACTGGTAGCGATAATTCCGCTATTGTGGGTAGGAATCGGCGTTGATTCTTTGAGTATTTGGTTGTGGTTACCTTTATTGCATGTTCTGATTGGAGGAAGTACCGCAGCAATAGAGTTGTGTAGTAACAACATCCAGATAAGTATCGCACCTGTAAGAATGCAGTCAGTATATTTTGCAACTGCTGCTGCTGCTGCTGGAGCTAGCGGTGCAATTGGAACAACAATCGGCGGTTTTCTTGCTGAAAATACTTTTTTGGGAGGATTACCCGGTTTATTTATGATTTCAGTTGGTTTCCGCTTATTAGCTTTAGTTCCGCTTCTATTTGTACAAGAAGCTCGCAAACAATCTTTAACTAAGCTATTTCAGGGTTTTCGTAAGTTGCAAGCAGTTAAACAGTAATCAGTGAACAGTTATCAGTTATCAGTATTAGTGTAGGCAATACTGCTCGGTTAAGGAATTAAACCCCCCATTTTTCAGATCCCCCAAATCCCCTTAAAAAGGAGGGTTAGGGAGAATCTCCCCTTAAACGAGCAATATTGCTAGTGGAGGGACATAAAGTTATTAGTTAATGATTCACTAATAGCTGGTTTTGCTTGACTTTAAAATTAATAACCTCTTCTCAATATTTTGAGGAGAGGCTTTTTATTTATTATTCTGTTCCCTATTAACTACTCCCTCTCATAAAAATATTTGTGCAAGATTTATATATTTCTGATTGACTGTATTTTGTTAATCGTGAATAACTGTGTCGCTACTAATATGCTGTACAAGGAAATTTCTGATATTTTTTAATTTTTCTATACTAAAAAATTCTTTAGATAGAAAAAGAAGGTTGGATTTTTTCTCTTGAGGTGTAAATAGCGATAGTAGAAATAATGAACAAATTTATAGAAAGTCTCGCTTTTTTTGGCGTTATTATTTTAGCTCTATATGTATTAACATTCGTATTGTTACCTATATGGTTTCGTAGATTTTCCTCCGATGCAGCAATTACAGCTTTGAAAGTTTCGCGAAAACCAGCTTTACTAACTGTCTTATTTATTGGGCTGAAGATTTCCCTTTATAATTTAGAACTCGATAATTTAGAGCTTGCTTCAATAGAAGATTGGATTCAGCAAGGGTTAAATGTTGCCATCATAATCACAGTAACTTATGTAATTAGTCAACTTTTTACTCAGATAATTATTTACTATTTCAAATTATATGCTGAGAAAAGCGAGGCTATGTGGGATGAAGTTTTAATTCCCATTCTGGAAAGTATAATCCCAATTGTGGTTTATGTAATTGGTAGTTCCTTAGTGTTGGAAGCTATAGGTATAAACGTTGCAGGAATCTGGGTAGCAATTGGGGGAGCTAGTTTTATCATCGGCTTTGCTTTCAAAGATTCTTTAGCGAATTTCCTCAGCGGTTTAGTTTTATTAGTCGATACACCATTTCAGTTTGGAGATGTTGTTTCCTTACCCAGTGGTGAAGTAGCAGTAATTAAGAAAATTGGTCTGCGAGTGACTCACCTTTACATTGTCAACAATCATAGTGACATGTATCTACCCAACTCTACTTTTGAAACCCAGCCAATTATTAACCTTACTCGTCCTACACCTCATTACTACGACCAAATTCAAATTCAAACCTTGTCAACTGCTGACCCCGGTCAAGTAGTACAACTGATGGAAAATGTTGTTCTAGCTCATCCAGATACTATGGGTAAAATTGACAAAAAAATTGAGCTTTTGCAGCAGCTATACGGGTTTTCTAAACCTGGAATGAAAGAGGAAGAGAAAAAGAAATCTGGCTTAGAGAGATTAATTGCTGAAAATGAGCTTAATAATAAACTTACAGAGTTAGAATCAGCTTTTGAAGCTTTATCTAATAAAGTTAGTGATTTTGAAGATAAAGGTTTAGATGAAGGTGAAATCACATTTATTCGTCACGATTATTTAGAAATTTGCGAGATGATTGGTTTAGTACCCGAGGTGGAACGCAATTTAGGTCGTAAGAAAAAGTTATTTTTAGAAGAAGGAAGTCTTGCAAAAGCTGGAGAAAAATCCATAATTGGTTTGGTTCGAGCATGGTATGGTTCTTGGTTAAAAGACCCAGATTTATTGAAAGAAGACCACAAATTGCTACCAGAAGAATGGGAGCAGAAGATTGAACTTTTAAAGCGAAAAGCGAATCGTATATTACGCAAGGTCAACAATCTTTCGACTGACGAAACAAGATTGGATGACACTTTAAATAACACGGTTACTTGGCTTCAAGAACGTTTCAAACGCTCTCGTACAGAATGGCAAGATCCAAAAATTTGGGTGGAAAGTGTAGGTTCTGCTGCTGACCCTCAGAAAATATTTTTGGTTAAATTCTTCGTTGATGATATCAAATTAGAACATTGTGAGAGAGGAAACCGGGTCAAAAATGAATTGTATCGCGAGATGATGTGGCATTTGAGAAATGCTTATCTGGCTAAGTAAAGCATATACCTCACCCCGTCCTCCGGACACCCCTCTCCTTATTAAGGCTACGGTGTACACAGAAGTCGTTAAAACCATTACCC
>CAKZYM010000894.1 GCA_937884685.1 uncultured Calothrix sp. | reverse complement strand
GCAAAACTTGTTTATATTAAGTAGACTGCAATCCTCTACTATCTTCTTAATTAAACCAACGTTTTTATAGGGTTTTTAGCTTCTGAAAATATTTAGATATACGTCGCCATAGATTATTAATTTACCGCGACCCAAAACCCTTGTCAAATCGTAATCTATTTTTGGGAATGTCAGGAAACTTTGACTAAATTTACATTCAAAGCTTTAGTTATTCTAATCAATCGCAAAGAATATATTATCAATATAGATTATTCTCAGAATTCAGTTGCATCCAATATTATTAGAGTTATGAAATACGATTTACATGTTTCGTTTGTACGGGAAAATAGAAATAAATCTGGTTTAATATAAAGAAATTTTCCTGCGTTGTTTTGAACAGCTTCTATATACAACGTAGAAAGTTATTTAAATAAAATTAATTAGTAGGTTGAGTTAAACAGAAAAGCTAATTTAAAGACGGTAAATAGAATGTTTATTATTGTTTCGTAACCCAACATCAAGATTGTAGATAAACCAATTTTCTTAAAAACGAGATTTAAAAATTTGTTGGGGTTGCAAATGTATATTGTTATAAACAAGCATACATTTTCTTGCGCCTAACCCAAGCTATAAATTACCAATAACTTATTACTATTAAACGAGGAAAACGTAGGGTGTGTTTTCACGGAGCGTTAAAACGTTCCGTTCATAACACACCCTAAAACTTATTTATGAATCTAAAGAAACCCGGTTTCTAATTGTCAAAACATTATTGTATTGTCGTTAAATCTCGAAGAAACCGGATTTCTAACACTGCTAGTGTCCTACACAACCAATAAATCAAGACAGCGCAATTTCCCTTCTTAAATAAAAACCTTTTCAGCTAAAGGATAAATATCTTGATTGCAGGAATCAAATTTAAAATTAAAGTACTCAAAGAAAGGTATCAAACTGTATGGAATCAGCTTATATTTGGTAAACAATAATTTATTCAAATCGATTAATGTTTTCCAACTGAAAAAATATCGTTCTTGTAAGACTAGTAGCAACATTCCTATAGCAATAAAACTTACGACAATTGCAGCCCCTAAAACTCCCCCAACTACCCGTAGCCAATAGCTATTATTTATTTTCTGTAGATAAATAAACGCTAAAGAACTATGCTCAATTTCTTCAGCAGCATGCCATTTCCATAATTCTTTCATTCTAAACTCGGCAGGTTCGAGCATATCTACTTTAAGAACAATTTCCGCAAGTAAAGTCGTAAGATGCTCGAAACCAGCAATTGTTGCTAAAGAAACTTGTTTACCCAATCGTTTTTCAACTATTTCGGTAAGAATAAAATCAGTTGTTTTTAGCAATTTTTCAAATTTATAGCCTTGTTTTCGTAATATTTGATTATATTGATGGTGCGCTTGACTATGACTAGCTTCTTGAGCGATAAACCCACAAATTTGTTTTTTGAATTCGGAATCTTCGATATTATTGAGTTGATTCTTCATTACCCTGACCATCATTAGCTCAAAAGCCGGCAGAAACAAGTTAATTGCGTTGAAAAAATGAGTCATAATCAAGCTGTTTCCATGCCAAATTTTAGGAATATCAGTAGACAATTGAAAGTTGACTTTTCTAGCTCGAAGTTTTTGGGGATTGAAAGGTTTGGGTGTTATCAAAGATATGTTCATGGGAATACTAAGATTATGTCAAAAAAAGATGAATCTGAGATTTTAAAATGAATATGATTGATAGGAAGATAGTTATTTCAGGATACTGCATTACCAAGGAATTATACGCAGGCAGCAGAAACCTTGTTTGTCGAGGGGTTAGAGAACAAGACCAAAAAGCAGTGGTGATTAAACTCATGCGAAATCAGGAGTACCCCAGCTTTAACGAACTCGTTCAGTTCCGCAACCAGTATAGCATTGCTAAAAATCTTGATGCCACGGGTATTGTTAAACCTTTGAGTCTGGAAAGTTACGGCAATGGCTATGCTTTGATTATGGAAGATAAAGGAGAAATTTCACTTCAAGAATGGTTAAAAGAGAAAAAATATCTTTCTCTGGATGAATTTTTTCCTATAGCTTCACAAATTGTTGATATCTTATCGGATTTAATTAATCAGCGCGTGATTCACAAAGATATTAAACCTGCAAATATCTTAATTAATCCCGAAAGCAAGCAAATTAAGCTGATTGATTTTAGTATTTCTTCGCTGTTACCTAGAGAAGCACAACAGCTACAAAATCCTCATGTTTTAGAAGGAACCCTTGCTTATATTTCTCCAGAACAAACCGGAAGAATGAACCGGGGAATTGATTACCGCAGCGATTTTTATTCTCTTGGTGTTACCTTCTTTGAATTACTTGCCGGAAGACTTCCGTTTAACAGCGATGATGTTATGGAGTTGGTTCATTATCATCTAGCTAAACAACCACCTTTCGTAAACAGTCATCAAGCAGTTCACAGTGAAGAAATTCCTCAAGTTTTATCGGATATTATTATTAAATTAATGGCAAAAAATGCCGAAGACCGCTATCAAAGTGCTTCGGGTTTAAAATATGATTTGGAATTATCTTGGCAGCAATGGCAAGAAGCTGGAACTATTACACATTTTGAATTAGCTACAAGGGATATTTGCGAGCGTTTTATTATTCCCGAAAAACTCTACGGAAGAGAAAAAGAAGTAGGAACCTTATTAGCAGCATTTGAGCGTGTAAGTGGAGCAGAAGAAATTTCTAATTGTCAAGCCGAATTAATGTTAGTGGCAGGATTTTCTGGTATTGGTAAAACTGCGGTAGTAAATGAAGTTCATAAACCGATTGTACGGCAACGGGGTTATTTTGTTAAAGGTAAATTTGACCAGTTTCAACGCAATATTCCGTTGGGTGCATTTGTGCAAGCTTTTCGGGATTTGATGGGACAATTATTAGGCGAAAATCATATCCAACTTCAGCAATGGAGAATTAAGATTCAAGAGACATTGGGTGAAAATGGACAAGTAATTGTTGATGTAATTCCCGAATTAGAACAAATCATTGGCAAACAACCTGCTGTTACCGAACTTAGTGGGAGTGCTGCTCAAAATCGCTTCAATTTATTATTCCTAAAATTCATTCAAGTTTTTACCACAAAAGAACATCCTTTGGTCATCTTTTTGGATGATTTACAGTGGGCTGATTCGGCATCTTTGAAGTTAATTGAATTGTTAATGCAAACGGATACTGGTTATTTGCTAATAATTGGTGCATACCGAGATAATGAAGTTTATCCTACTCATCCTTTAATATTAACGTTAGAAGAGATTCAAAAGACCGGAGCAGTTATTAATACAATTACTTTAGCTCCTTTAGCAGAATCAGATTTAAATTATCTGGTAGCTGATAGTCTCGATTGTTTGCCAGAAATAGCTTCTCCTTTAACTGAACTGATTTACCAGAAAACTCATGGAAATCCATTTTTTAGTACTCAGTTTCTCAAGTCTTTGTATGAAGATAAATTAATTAATTATATTCCTTCTCAATTCCCTTTGAACAAGCAAGAACAAAGAGAAGTTGAAGGAGGATGGCAATGCGATATTGCTAAAGTAAGAAAATTAGCTCTTACCGATGATGTGGTTGAGTTCATGGCATTGCAATTACAAAAATTGCCACATTCAACTCAAGAAGCATTAAAACTTGCTGCTTGTATTGGTAATCAATTTGATGTAAATACCTTATCGATTGTATATGGACAATCTCGGGTTGAAACTGCATCTAATTTATGGAAAGCAATGCAGGAAGGTTTTATTTTACCGACTACAGAAGTATATAAGTTTTATCAAAGTACTGGCAATGAGGAGATAAATCAACAATTATCAAATTTCGATAAACAATCGGCTAAATATAAGTTTTTGCACGATAGAGTACAGCAAGCTGCTTATTCTTTAATTCCGGATGATAAAAAGCAAACTACTCATTTAAAAATTGGTCAACAGTTACTTGAAAATATTGCTGTTGAAGAAAGAGAAGATAAAATATTTGAAATTGTTAACCAGCTAAATGTTGCTCGGGATTTAATTATAGAACCGGATAAACGTCACGAATTAGCGCAATTAAATCTTATCGCTGCTAAAAAGGCTAAAGCTTCTACAGCTTATACTGCTGCTACACAATATTTAACTATGGGTCGGAAATTATTAGACTCTCAATGTTGGAAAACACATTACCAGTTGACTCTTGAACTGCATGATATAGGAGCAGAAGTCGCCTATTTGGGTGGTGATTTTTCTCAGATGGAAGAGTTGATAGCAGTCGTTTTAAAACAAGCCAACACACTATTAGATAAGGTGAAAGTTTATGAAGTTAAAATTCAGGCTTGGATTGCCCAAAATCAACCTGTAGAAGCTGTCAAGGTTGTATTAAATGTAGTAAAGCTATTAGGAATTAAATTTCCCAATAAACCTACAACTCCTCATATTTTACTTAGTTTTCTCGCGACTAAAGCCGCTTACCTTGGGAAACCAATTGAATCGCTTTATGATATCTCAGAAATGACATCTGTTCCCAAATCGGTGACAACACGACTATTATCAAAAGCTCTAACCGCTGCATATATTGGTTCTCCTCAATTATTACCGCTACTGATTTTTAAGAAAGTTAATTTATATCTTAAATACGGCAATAATACTTGGTCTTCTTTGACCTATGCTTGGTATGGACTGATTCTTTGCGGACCTTTTGGAGATATCCCTTCTGGCTATAAATTTGGAGAACTTGCTTTAAGATTGCTAAAAAAGTTTGACACTAAAGAAATTGAAACTAGCGTGAATTTTGTTGTTTATACTTTTATTAAACATTGGCAAATTCATGTTAGAGAAACTTTAACACCATTGTTGGAAGGTTACCACAGCGGATTGAATACTGGAGATTTAGATTACGCAGCTTTGAGTATTATGATTCACTTTCAACATTCTTATTTTAGCGGTTTGGAATTAAGTGAACTCGAACAAAAACTTGCTTTGTACGGTGAAAGTATTGCTCAAATTAAGCAGGAAACATCTTTAAATTATCAAAATACTCTGCGTCAATTCGTTTTGAATTTAATGGGTGAATCCGAAGATGTATGCGTATTAAAAGGAATTGCATGTGATGAAGAAAAAATGTTCCTGGTTCAAACTGAATCTAATGATAAATCCGGAATTTATCTAATACAACTTTGCAAAGGTACTTTAAGTTATTTGTTTGGTGAATATACTCAAGCAGTGGCACAGTTTAAATTTGGTTATCCATATTTGGAATCAGCTACAGCTTTATTTAGTTTGCCAAGTTTTTACTTTTATGATTCTTTAGCCAATTTGGCTGCGTTCAGTCAAAATGACTTTCTAGAGAACAATAAAAACAAGAATAAAAACAAAAATCATTTTCTAAAACAAGTCAATAAAAATCAAAAACAGATGAAAAAATGGGCCGATAATGCCCCGATGAATCATTTACACAAATATTATCTAGTAGAAGCAGAGAAATATAGAGTTTTAAATCAGAAAACTCAAGCCATAGATTACTATGATTTAGCAATTAAAGGCGCTAAAGCAAACGAATATCTTCATGAAGAAGCAATATCCAACGAACTCGCAGCTAAATTCTATTTAGAATGGGAAAAAGAACAAATTGCTCAAACTTATCTTATCCAAGCTTACTACTGCTATGCTCGCTGGGGTGCTAAAGCCAAAGTAGAAGATTTAGAAAAACGCTACCCTGAATTACTTGCTCCCGTGTTAAATCAAGACAAGCAAGCTATTAACAGCAATGAAACTATTTCTCTCCGTAATACAACAACTTTTCATTCTACTAATACAGGTACATCCCTGCTCGATTTAGCAACAGTAACTAAAGCCTCACAGGCTATTTCTGGAGTACTTGAACTCAAACATTTACTTAATACTTTAATGCAAGTTGTGATGGAAAATGCTGGTGCTTCTAAATGCGCTTTGCTGATGCCTAAAGGTAATAATTTAGTAATTGAAGCTATCAGTAGTACAGTAGAATCGGAAACTTTTATTTTACCTTCGATTCCTTTAGAAAGTAATGATTATCTACCTATTAAATTAATCAATTACGTAGCTAGAACTCAAAAATACTTACTAATTTCAGATACTAAAAATTTGCCTTTATTAAACCAAATTTCATTTTTAGAAAACGATTCTTATATTCAACAGCAGCGACCCCAAAGTATATTATGCAACCCAATTCTGAATCAAGGTAAACTAATTGGAATACTTTACTTAGAAAATAAGTTAACACCAGGAGCATTTACAAAAGACCGGGTTTCCCTACTTAATTTAATTTGTTCTCAAGCAGCAATTTCTTTAGAAAACGCTCGTTTATATCAACAAGCACAAGATTACGCTCAGCAACTGGAAAATTCTTTAACAGAACTCAAACAGGCACAATTAAAGTTAGTACAAGGTGAAAAAATGTCTGCACTGGGTAACTTAGTTGCAGGTGTTGCACATGAAATTAATAATCCAGTTGGGTTTATTGCTGGTAACTTAAAACCTGCTCTTGAGTATGTAAAAGATGTATTTGGTTTAATTGATTTATATCAAGAAAAATTTCCCGATTCCGATGAAGAAATTGAAGAAGAAATTGAAGCGATTGATTTACAATACCTACGGGAAGATTTACCAAAACTGATTTCCTCAATGCAAGAAGGAGTTAAACGAATTCGCAGCATTAGCACGAGTTTAAGAACTTTTTCTCGGGCTGATACCGAACACAAAGTTGCTTTTAATATTCATGAAGGTATTGATAGTACCATCATGATTCTCAAACACCGCTTAAAAGCTAATGAAAATCGACCGGAAATTAAAATTATTAAAGAATATGGTGATTTACCCAAAATTCAGTGTTTTCCCGGTCAACTAAATCAGGTATTTATGAACTTATTAGCCAACGCTATTGATGCTCTAGAAGAATCGAATACCAAAAGTAGCTATCAAGAAATCGCAAAAAATCCCAACACAATTAAAGTTCTCACAAAAATGAATCCAGATAATAACTGCATTTCTATACACTTTAAAGATAATGGTACGGGAATGTCAGAAGCAGTCAAACACAAAATATTCGACCATCTATTTACCACCAAAGCAGTAGGTAAAGGTACCGGGTTAGGAATGGCGATCGCACATCAAATTATTGTCGAAAAACACGGTGGAACAATAGACGTAGATTCATCATTAGGATTGGGAACGGAATTTATCATTCAGCTTCCGGTTATGGAGCAGCGAGCAGTCAACGGTGAACTATGAGCAGTTACTAATTAGTAGGTTGGGTTAGACAGGAAAACTAATGTGAAGAAGGTAATTACAATATTTATTCTCCTGTCGTAACCCAACATCAAGATTGTGAATGAATATTGCAAAAATGAATAATTACTCTATAGATTTTCAGGATACAGTTGAAACCCAAAATCAACATTTTAGACAAATATGCTTTCATATCGATAAAGCGATATTGGATTATGACTCAAAACAATTTTTTATCCCAAAATATACTCCAGCCTATAATTTAAATCAAATTACAAATTAGTTTTACAGTATAGTCATAAGATTATAAGCCCATCTATTTGTCAACCGTAGTAAAAATCGTAAAACTTGTTTATATTAAGTTGGCTGTAATTGTCTATTTCCGTCTTAATTAAACCAACGCATTTATAGGGTTTATAGCTTCTTAAAATATTTAGATATACGTCGCCATAGATTATTAAATTACCGCGACCTGAAACCCTTGTCAAATCGTAATCCATTTTTTTTAATGTCAAGAAAATATGACTAAATTTACATTTAAAGCTTTAGAAATTCTAATCAATCATAAAGACTATATTATCAATACAGATTATTTTCACAATTAAGTTTAATTCAAGGTATTTAAGGTTATAATCTGCGCTTTACATGCTTCGCTTGTACGGAAAAAACGAAATAAATCTAGTTTAATATTAATAGATTTTCCTGCGTTGTTTTGAATAGCTTCTATATACAACGTAGAAAGTTATTTAAATAAAATTAATTAGTAGGTTGAGTTAAACAGAAAAGCTAATTTAAAGAGGGTAAATAGAATGTTTATTCTCGTGTCGTAACATAACATTAAGATTGATGTAGGCTTTGAAATAGATTTAGCAGCCTAATTAAAATTTATAACCATAATTTTTGTTCTTGTGTCGTAACCCAATATTTAAAATTGTGGATAAATATAGTAGTTTTTCTTCAATGAAATACCTCGGAACCTCACCCCCTTCCCCTCTCCGCTCCGCAGGAAGAGAGGTGTCTAAGGGAGTTCCAAATGTATTAGACCTAACCCAACCTACCTTCTTATCCCATGCCCAATCCCCCATCCCCAATGCCCAAATAATTACTGAGAAACTTGAACAGAATTAATATCAACAGTCAATTCATCAAGCTGTTTTTTAACTTCAGGAGAAACTGCTTGTTGATATCTTCCTTGAAGATGCTCTGCAAAAAACTTTTCTAAAGCTGCTGCTACAGCTAATCTATTAGTTTCTTCTCTAAAACCATGACCTTCATCTGCTGCTAAAAGATAATCTACGTCTATTTCTTTATTCCTCAATGCTGCAACTATTTGGTCGGATTCTGCCTGTTTAACTCTGGGGTCGTTAGCTCCTTGAATTACTAATAATGGAGCTTTCATTTTATCGGCTGAAAATAATGGAGATTGTTGCTGTAATTGCTGTTTACCTTCTGGTGTCGTTGGGTCTCCCATTCTTAATTTTAATTCTGCTTTGAAACTTTCCCAATATGGAGGAACGGAATTAAATAAAGTTATCAGATTGGAAGGACCAACATAAGAAGCACCTGCTCTGTAAAGTTCGGGGGTAAAAGTTAAACCTGCTAAAGTCGCATAACCTCCATAAGAAGCACCAAAAATTCCTACTCGTTTCGGGTCGGCAATTCCCTGCTTAATCAAATAATTAACTCCATCGGTAATATCATGCTGCATTGCTCCGGTTCCCCACTGTTTGTTTCCAGCATTGAGGAACTTTTTACCAAAACCTGTAGATGCTCTAAAATTAGGCTGCAATACTGCATAACCGCGATTGGCTAAAAACTGCGTGTAGGGATTGTAACCCCATACGTCTCTTGCCCAAGGTCCTCCATGAGGCATTACTATTAGTGGTAAATTACGAGTTGTTTTACCTACAGGTACAGTCAAATATGCTGGTATTTCCAATCCGTCTCTAGCGGTGTAGCGAATTGGGGTCATTTTCGCTAAGTTTTCTCGCTTCAGTTCTGGAAGTACTTGGTAGAGTAAGGAAAGTTTTCTAGTTTTACGGTCGAACAAGTAAACCGAACCTGGGTCTACATCGCTACTTACACTAACAATCATTTTTTGACCGTCTTCTGTCATCGAACTTAGTCCAAGTTCTCCATCGGGCAATTTTTCTTTTAAATAAGCTAATAGAGCCGCGAATTCTTTATCTTTGGGATAAATTCTCTGTTTGTCTCCTATATATACTGTTCCAATTAGTTCTTCTGTTTCCTCTGAGAAAATAGGAGAGCCAAAATCAACTTGTTTTTCTGGGTCGGAATCAATTAATTCTATCTCTTGTGTTTGGGGATTAAATAAAGTTAAGCGGCTTAAGTCTACATCGTCACCTTTATTCGTTGCCATATAAACTTGCTGACCATTCTTATGAAACCTAATTGGCAAACAAGTTTCTCCAAACTGACATCTATAAACTTCTTTGAAACTATCACCTTCAATGCGATTTATTTGAGTGCTTCCATCCGATAAATTGATTACAGCTAATTGCAAATCACCTTCTAAATCCGCAACCCAATTTGAAACATTACTATCATTTTTGTAAAGTAACTTTCTTTCTCCCGTCGCAATATTTATACTGTAAACATCGTGAAATTTGGGGTCGCGGTCGTTTAATCCCACAATGATGGTGTTAGGATTATTTTCTGGAACAGCGTAAATTCTTGCCTGTACTTTATCTTCAGGAGTTAAATCTTTCGCTTCTGGTATTTGTCCTTTTGCGACTTTATCGGTAGGTGATACCGCATAAATACGAAAATTCTCGTTACCTCCTTTATCTTGGACAAATAAGATATATTTACTATCTTGACTCCAGAAATAAGCTGGTATTGGTCTATTTTTATCTTCAGTTACCGGACGTGCAGCATTCATCGGCTCGTTGATTCCTTTAACCCAGATATTAATTACTCCATTTAAAGGTTTCCGAAAAGCCAGGAAATTACCGTCGGGAGAAAGTTGTGCCCCAGAAATTTCTGGGTCCCCAAAAAATAATTTACGGTCAATTAAGGTCATCTGCTGTTTTTGGTTATTCTGATTTTGAACTTGTAAAATTTGCTTATTTTCTGAAACTTGTGGAAATCCTTCAGTAGATTGCGCTTTCGCTGGATAAATGTAACTAATAGTAACTATTCCTAAGAAAAAGCTGAATGTTTTTAGTTTCATTTTGAAAGGAGGTAACTATTTTTCGTTTACATTCATATTCTATTGAAATTTTATTTATTCTGTTGTCTATAGATTATTTTTAGATTTTTATAATATTTTGCCTCTAATTATAAATGTTATTTATTCTTTTATCTCAAAACGTTATATTTACCGAATTCAATTGATGATTTATATAATTGATATTCTGGATTAAAAATTCATATGTTATAAATCGTACTACAGTAGGTTAGATATTTTATTAGACGCATCCTTACATTCTCTAACTTAGAGTTTCTCTAAAACTAATAATTCTGTGTTTTTAATCAGGTGAAAATTATTTACCCAAAAACTAAATTTTTAATCGCCAAGATTTTCTTGATTTTTCTAACGATAATCGCAAATATTTGATAGGTATAACAAATTGACTCTGATGGAATATGAAATGAGAATTAGATAGTCATCATAATACAATTCAATAATTAAATTATTTTTATTCATTGCAATAATATTTGCACATTCTTTTTATTTTCTTAACATATTATTTGATATATTATTTAGAACAAGCAAAGTAATGTTCATACTTATGACTACAAAACTATATATTTAAGTAAATTAATATAAAATTTGTTATTTAAAATACAAATTGAATCGGAATATATCCTAAATATTTTACTGACCTACTTTTTCACTATATATCTAACTATTGAAGTCTATTCAACTAAATAATAGGGTGTTATAAATTATAGAAATTTCAGTTTTTTATATTCATAGATAATAAAATGACGGATAATTATTTAAATGCGTCCCAAAATGGTCAAAGGCTATCTTCTTCAGAACAAAATTCTTATGAGAAAGAGACTACAGATATTCCTAAAGCTACTGTTGAAGATTCTCAGCAAGCATTTATCTACGAACAAAAAACAAACTTTGATATGGAATGGGCGCAGTATTTTACCCAAACTGTAAGATACATTCGTCAATCTCTTATAAAAGAAGATATTCTCAAAACTGCAACAGAAGAAGTCCGTCGAGTATTGAATTGCGACCGAGTTGTTGTTTATAGTTTGAACGAATCAGAACAGGGAGTCGTAACAGCAGAATCGGTTTCTCCTCGGTTCTCAAAAATTTTAGGAACAGTCATCATAGACCCTTGTTTTGAAGCTAAATACATTGAAAAGTATCAAAATGGTCGCGTCAAAGCAATTCCTAATATCTATGAAGCGAATCTTAATCCTTGTCACCTACAGCAACTTGAAAGACTTGAAATCAAAGCAAATATAGTCGCACCAATTATTAACGAAGGTGAACTTCTTGGTTTATTAGTTGCTAGTCAATGTTCCCAGCCCCGGAATTGGGAGGAGTACGAAATTAGATACTTCTCGCAGATTGCTATGCAAGTAGGTTTTGCTCTCGATAATGCTAATGTGTTAACAGAAGTTGCGAATTTCAAAAAGCAAGCAGATATCGAAGCTCAATGGACGCAGTACTTTAACGATACAGTTAAATTAATTCGTCAATCTCTGAATAAAGAAGATATTCTCAAAATAGCAACTGAAGAAGTTCGACGCATATTAGATTGTGAAAGAATTGTCATTTATAGTTTGAATGCTGAAGAACAGGGAGTCGTAACAGCAGAATCAGTTTCTCCTCGCTTCTCAAAAATTTTGGGAGCAACCATCGTAGACCCTTGTTTTGAAGCTAAATATATCGAAAAGTATCAAAATGGTCGGGTTAAAGCAATTTCCAATATTTACGAAGCAAATCTTACTCGTTGTCACATCGAGCAACTTGAAAGACTCGAAATCAAAGCAAACTTAGTTGCACCAATTATTAATCAAGGTAAACTGCTGGGTTTATTAGTTGCTAATCAATGTTCTCGATTCCGTGATTGGTTGTCTCATGAAATCAAGTACTTCTCGCAGATTGCGATGCAGGTAGGTTTTGCTCTTGATAATGCTAATGTTTTAGCAGAAACCGAGAATCTCAAAGAGCAAGCAGATATCGAAACTCAATGGACGCAGTACTTTACCGACACCGTCAAACTGATTCGTCAATCTCTGAACCCAGAAGATATCCTTAAAACTGCAACCGAAGAAATTCGTCGAATATTAGAATGTGAAAGAGTAGTTGTTTATGGACTAAATCAAGTAAATTATGGAGTCATAACAGCCGAATCAGTTGCTCCTCGTTTCACAAAAGGTTTGGGGATGGTATTGGAAGACCCCTGCTTTGAAGCAAAGTATATCGAAAAGTATCAAAATGGTAGAGTGAGAGTTATTCCCAACATTTATGAAGCAAATCTCACCCCTTGTCATATTGAGCAACTTGAAAGACTTGAAATTAAAGCGAATTTAGTTGCACCAATTATTAACGAAGAGAAACTGCTGGGTTTGTTGGTTGCTAATCAATGTTCTCAATTCCGTGAATGGCAATCTCATGAAATTAGGTGGTTTTCTCAGATTGCTATGCAAATAGGCTTTGCTTTAGAGAATGCCAAACTTATAGCAGCTAATCAAAAAGCAAATGAATTGAATAAAAGTATTTTTCTTCCCCAACAAGAAGATTTGAAACAGGTAGTAATTGAACTGTCTGAGGATAGTAGAATGATATTTAAAGCCTTTTACGCTAATGCTTTAAATATCTTAAATTACTTAGGTATTTGTCGTCAGCAAAATCAAGAGATATTAGATACCTCTAAGGTTATAAAAACAACTGCTGAGCAAGTAGAGAAACAGCTACAGCGAAACTATAGTTTGTTAGAAGAAGAACGAGAAAAGATAAAATTCCTATTAGAAAGTATTCCCGCTTTAGAGGAATCTGCGACAGATGATGGAATGATAGTCCAGCAGTTGAATGAGTATTGTCAAAATGTCTCTAATCTTATTAACCAGTTTGATATTCGTATCGCAAAGCAAATAAATAATTCAGAAAATAGCCGGGAAGAATCTACAATTATTGAGACAGATAAAGTAGATACATCAAAAGAGCAATCATTTTCAGACATAGTAGAAACTCGACCTTTACTTACTTCTGAAATCACAAAAATTTACCAAGTCGTTGAGATAATGCAAGCTAGGAATCAACAGATATCAACTTGCTTACAAACTTTACAAAGCAACAAGCAAAAAATCGACCGTATTCTCACCGCGAATAGCCAACTAGAGAAACTTTTAGGTAATATAATTCAGAGTAGCAGCAATCAGACACAAGCTTCTAAAGAAATAGAAAAAAACGTTTTATTATCGCATCATATTGCTAAAAAAATATCAGATAAATCGCAATTTTTAACAGACTTATTTGCTCAACTAATAGCATTCGCTCGGAATAATACAGAAAAAATTATGTTCTGGGAACATCTCAAGAGCTTTATGGCTTATTTCCATAAATTAGTCACATCTATTATTAAAAAGAATTGAATGGAGAATGGGTGAGTATAGCTCGTAAGAGGGGGGAGAAAAAAGAATTTGTTTTCTAAATAGGTAATTTTGGGATATTCCCGTAATTTTAGAGCGGAACGGAATAATTAATCTCCCTCAAATTTACATGAACAAAGCTACAGTTAATAACCGTTAAAAAACCTCCTACATATCTTAAAATCAGCGCACCTGTAATTATTGCTACAGATAAACCCAATCTTTTCCTAATTGTTCACAATACAATATATAACTTAAATCAAATATTTTTTAAGCAAATAAAAAGATTATTCAGCCTAATAATAAAATCAAACTTAGCAGCAAAAAGAGCGAATAAATATAAATTGAAAATTGAAAAACGTTTAACAGATACCCAGTAATTTTGATTGCTGGGTCGTTGTTTAGAATTTGGGTGTTTTTTATCATGAAGGCTAGAGTGAATCCTGTAAAATCCGTGACTTACAGCATGGAAGAAGGAGTAAAAATTGCATCCCATGCTGCTGAAGATATAACCTATTGGCTGAATTTACAACCGGAAACTTTTAGTATAAAAAATGTCGAACATGACCCTGAATTTCAGCGTCGAGATATAGATTTAATTTGGACGACTCGAACGGAAGAAGGAAGAAATGAGATATTAGTTGAAATAAAAGGCGATCGCCTCGATAGGACAGGCAATTTTTTCTTTGAAACTCACAGCAACCTGGAAAAAGGAACTCCCGGTTGTTTTATGTATACTGAAGCTCATTGGTTATTTTACTATTTTGTGAATACAGGGATTTTGTATAAATTACCAATGCCTAAAACTCGCGAGTGGTTTTTGATTACTATGAGACGTTTTCGGGAGCGGAGTACGACTACAACTGTAGGAAATAGTTACTATACAACTGTGGGAAGATTGGTTCCGATTAGAACGTTAATGTTGGAAGTCCCAGGTGTAGTAATGAATAAGTTGGGAGACGAGTTAAGATTTGAGAGTTAGGGGTTGTGAGTTAAGAGTTATGAGTTAGGAATTAGGAGTTAAGAATCATCTTCCTTTTTCCTAATTTCTCTATTGTTAACTGTTCCCTATCTTAAATCCATGTTATTTGATTTACTTCGAGAAGTTAAAACTGTTGAAGAATCAAAAGACAGTGCTTGTTACTTTCCATTACAAAACGGACGCTATGAAGTAAAGCCCGGTATGATGCCTTTGGGTTCTAATTTCGGAAATCATGCTGATAGTAAGCTGTTTCAGTTAGATAGCAATTTTGACAGCTATCGTAAAGTAAAACTTGCAGCGCGTAAATCTTGTTTGAGCAAGTATTTTCAAACCAGTAATTATAGTGATTCGGTAGATGAAGCTGTAGCAAAATTAATCATTAATCGTTTAACTCAGGAATATCCGCAATATTTTAATTTAGTTAATGAAGGTGAATATCTAATCCTTCAATGTCAACTTACTAAAGAAACTTTGTATTTAAATGCAAAATTTCAATTATTGAAATACGAATCAGCAGATAAAACAGTTTTTCCCGATTACATATCCACCTTAGATGCTCTAGCAGCGCAAATACAGTCCGATATTGTGGTTATTAGTCGTAATGGGAACCATGATAACTGGATGAGTGCAATTCATTTATGTTACCCCAATCATTGGTCAGCAGAGGAAAAAATTGGAAAGGATTTTGCTCAAACTCACTTACCAGTAGCGGGTATAGAAAAAATAAATAAACGAGCAAAGGCTATTGTGAATACGATGATTCAAAGAAAACCGATGGTGCGTTTTGCTTGGGGTTTGAGTACTGATACCCGTTTGAATCATCATCCTCAACCACCATTTGATATCGGATTAAATCAATGGCAAGGTCGAAATTTTGATATAGAAAATCCCAGCTTATTCTTAAGAATTGAGCGTCAAGTAATGTGGGGATTACCCGAAAATGATGCAGCAATATTTACAATTAGAACTTATTTTAGAGATTGTCGAGAATTAAAAAAAGACATTGAATTAAACAAAAAATTATCGTCAGCCATTGAATCAATGACACCAGAAAGTCTCAAATACAAAGGATTAACAAAAACTAAAAACGATATTTTAACCTGGTTTAATCAGTGAACAGTTAA
>CAKZYM010000893.1 GCA_937884685.1 uncultured Calothrix sp. | reverse complement strand
TCTTTGAAACTTTATTGAATTGTTGCAAGTCATTAACTCAGGGTTTAGGAAAGCGACTTTTACAAATAGTAATTTTGCTTTAAAGTCTCGCTTAACCTTCTATCACAGCTAAACCTTAATTCAAGTTTTCCATAATTAGTCAGATTCTAGGTCAAGCAAACTTATGTAAGTTTATATAGTGTCTTAAATGAGAATTATTTTCTATTACCCCGAAGCGATGACTTTATTTATCCCAATATCCACAAAACTTTTGATAGGTGCATATTTTATCTGAGAAAGCTCGAACAAGTAAATGTAGTAGAGCAGAGGTTAAAAAAATGATTAGAATTCGTGATGTAGTTCAACAAGCTTTAGTAACTGGTTATTTGAGTGTAGAAGCAGAAAATCAGCTACGTAAATTATTATCCACTCAATATGACTGGGAAGATTTTAACGCTTTCGTAGTTCTTCAAGAAGCAGCCATGAATGGTAGAGTCAAACAGGAGTCCCGCGAACGTTGTGGAATTAAGTAGAAATTAGTTTGCATTTAATATATTTACAGCCTTCATTTTTACTAATTAAAGTGGCGATTTTTTATCCGAGTCGAAATCTTCATCTAGAAAACCCCAGTCGTCATCATCGTTTTTATCGTTTTTATTATCTTTTTCTTCTTCTTCTGAAGTATTTGAAGTTGTTGATGGATTCGCAGGGGGTATAATCACCCGATAATCGGCATCATATACTGAATCTACTTTTCTTTCTCCTTTACCAGAATCATTTAATTCGTTTTCGTCATAGGAGTAAGGAGAATCAACTTTGGCATAATCATTTTCTATTTCTTCTGGTTCTTCCGGTTCTTCTGGTTCCCGAAAATCCTCGTAGTCCCTATCATCTTGAATTTTTGTATAGCTCGAACGAGGATTACTGTATGAATATTCTTTTTCTTCAAAATCCCAATTATCAGCGTTTCTATCTAAATCCCAATCATCATAACTATCCTCAAAGTCATCCGGTGGCTGTGGTGAACTTGCTGGAGGAGGAGTAAATTTTCTTTCCTTAAATTCGTTTTCCCTTTTATTTCGCTGATTAAATTTTGGTGAATTTGATGGCTCATAGGATGTCCTTTGACGCTGTGTAACAGAACGGCTTGATAATTTAAGCAAACTGCTAACTGATATAGAAGTGAAAGCACCAGCAGCAGTGCTTAACAACATCCACACAGCCAAAGAAATCGGTCTAGTTTGTAAGCCTAAAAAGACCAGCGGTAAAGCAGGAGACCAGTTTTGCGCTAGCAGTAGCATCAGCCCTCCCAATACTGTTACTAAAAAAATCAAGCGAATTACAGCCATAGGAATAAGAACAACTATGAAGTTGAAAAGTTATTATTACTCTAATTAAAAATCATAATTAAAAAATCAAAAGATAAAAACTGTGATTAATTTCTATTTTCTAGTATGAGTGAATTTCACTTCCAGTCATAATTAAGAATTGCGAATCAATAATTACCAATCAATAATTACCAATCACAGATAAATCTTACCGACCTTCCCAACGTTTAATGGGCACACAATCAATATCAAGTTGATCTAAACTGCGAGCTACAACAAAATCAACCAAATCCTCAACAGTTTGCGGATTGTGATACCAAGCAGGAATAGCAGGAACTATTCTGGCTCCTGCTTCTGCTAAACTCACTAAATTACGTAGGTGAATCAAACTAAAAGGTGTTTCGCGGGGTACTACAATTAGCTTTCGTCCTTCTTTCAGTTGAACATCAGCAGACCTTTCTAATAAATCAGAACTTAAACCACCAGCTAACTTAGCTACAGTACTCATACTGCAAGGCATAATTATCATTCCTAGAGTCCGGAAAGAGCCACTAGCAACGTTTGCTCCCACATCAGCCCAAGGATGACAGCGTAGTTTACCACTTGATTCAACCCCAGATTGTTTTCGCCAAAATTGTTCTTGTGCTTTCGGTTCGGCTGGCATGGGGCTACCTTCCTCGGCTTGCCAAACCATAAAACTTGATTTGGATGCGACTAATTCGATGGTGTAATCTGCTTCTAATAAATACTTTAGGGCACGAACTGCATAAATAAGACCTGATGCACCTGATACACCTAATATCAATGGTTTGGCGGAATTGGACACTTGTATTTTAAATAAGGGAATTGGGAATTGGGAATTGGGGATGGGGGATTGGGAATTGGTAATTGGTAATTGGTAATTGTTAATTGGGAGTCGGGAGTGAGTAATAAGTAATGAGTAGATAATAGAAAATTAAGTACTCTATAAGAATAAAAATTCCTAACTCCTAACTCCTAACTCCTAACTCCTAACTCCTAACTCCTAACTCCTAACTCCTACTCATTACCCATTACCCATTACCTATTTTTAATCTTCTTCGTAGTCTTCTAAATCTTCGGACTCGTAATGATTTGGCATGTAGTAACCAGGGGAATCCGAATCGCGGTCGCTTCCTCCGTCGTCGTTTCCTACAGTAACTAAATCAATTTGTTGGCGATAATAGTCAACACTTTTCACTTGTACAGATACGCGGTCCCCGAGTCGATAAGATGCACGATTTTTACGACCGAACAATGCTTGCTGACGAGCGCGATATTCGTACCAGTCGTCTTTGAGAGAGCTAACGTGTACCAGTCCTTCTACCCGCAAAGGTATGTTGCTAATTTCTTCAGCATCTTGAGCGGGTACCTCAATTTCTACAAAGAATCCGTATGATTGGACACCGGTAATTACACCACTGAAAACTTCACCAATTCGCTGTTTCATTAAAGCGGCTCTTTTCAGACCTTCTAAATCCGCTTCAGCTTCTTGGACTTCTTTTTCTCTATCGTTAATTTGGGTAATTACTCTTGCCAAATCGGTTTGTAGTTCTTGCTGTAATTCGGGGGGTAAGACGTTCCAGTTAATTTCTCCGTGACAATTACTCGAACGTAAATTTACCCGTTCCTTCACCCGAGTATTACGACGGTCGCGTCCGTTTTCGATTAATGCATAAAATACCCTTTGCATCAGTAAATCGGGATAACGCCGCAAGGGAGAGGTACAGTGCAGGTAGCCGTCTGGTAAAGCTAAACCGAAGTGTCCTCCTTGATTGGTGGTGTAAGTCGGTGGCTTTAGAGTATCTTGCAATAAATAGGTCAGAACTTGTTCGGAAGCAGACTCAGCAAACACTTTAGTCAAATGTTGATAATCCAAGGGTTGAATTTCAATATCATCCGGTAGCGCTAGCTCTACACCCAAGTTAATCGCTAATTTGAGCATTTCTTGAACGTCGTCCGGGTCTGGTGCCCCTTGAACTCGCCAAATCGCCGGAATACCCAAAGCATCCAAGTGAATAGCCATCAACTGATTTGTTAACAGTACCAATTCCGTTAACAAAGAACTAACAGGTGAATCTGTTTCAGTAACGCATCCACTTCCACCTTCATCATAGAAGGGGTTCTGAATCGAAGGCAGATTTAATTGCAAGCTACCTCTAGTCAAACGTTGCTCCTTAAGAACAATTGCTAAGGCTTGCAACTGTTGCAACATTTCCACTACTTCAGGTTCTTCCTTAGTTTCAGAGGTAAGAACCCCTAAAGTTTGCTTCTGGTTTAAATCCGTATCAACGTTAACTACGCTGGGCTGAATTTCCCATTCGATGACTTCTCCCGTTTCCCCATCTAGGGTAGTGAGAAAAGAAATCGCTAAACGGTCGCTTCCGGTAACCAGTGAACTTCTTGCAGCTACAGCATCCGGTAGCATAGACAAGACAAGCTTTCCTAAATAAACGCTTCTCCCGCGCTTCAAAGCTTCGCGGTCTAAAGCTTCATCTGGCTTTACGTAATGAGAAACGTCAGCGATATGGAAGCCTAGTAACCAGTTTCCTTCTTCGGTTTCTTCGAGGGAAATAGCATTTTCTCTAACCTTTGA
Organism: uncultured Calothrix sp.; assembly: GCA_937884685.1. Taxonomy (GTDB): domain Bacteria; phylum Cyanobacteriota; class Cyanobacteriia; order Cyanobacteriales; family Nostocaceae; genus Rivularia. The sequence continues at coordinate 2,828 of CAKZYM010000893.1, read as the reverse complement.
AGAATCGGCATTAGCACAAATGCAAATAGTAAACTTATCTGTTAAGTCCAGTCTAGTTTTACGGTCTGCTTTGAGTATTCTTTTCGGTAATTTAGCAGCAGCTTCTTCAACATTATCCGAGAAATTACGTGAAAGGTCGTGTTTACACGTAACCAAATCGATATCAGCCGCCGCTTCCGCATCGCTACCGAGAATTTGCACCACCTTACCCAAAGGTGGATACTGAGCCAAGGGATAGCGCAATACTTGTACGTGAGCCAGATGGTCAATAGCGTTGTCTAAAGTAATCCCGTTTTGCCGTAGTTTGAGTTCAAACAGCAACCGGTCATCCAAAGGTACGGCTCGGAAACCCCCTTCTATCTCTTTGATTCGAGCTAATAAAGTGTGGTTAGAACGCTCCAAAACCAGCTTTACTTCACCTTCAGGAGAACGTCTCCGACTACCTTCTTTGAGAACCCTAACTAATACCCTGTCACCATTCCAAGCATTACTCAAATGGCTTTCTCGGATATAAATATCTTCAGCGGCTTCAATATCTTGAATAGCAAAGCAAAAGCCCTTAGAAGAACAGCGCAGCTTAGCTTCAATCAAAGAATCTTCAGAAAGACGACGGTACTTACCTCGTTCTTTGGCTAAAATTCCAATTTTTTCTAAAACATCTAAGGCAATTTCCAGTTTTTGTATACTGTCTTCATCTTCACAACCAAGTTTTTTTTCCAGAAGTTTACGAGCTACCAATTTATCATCAGTAAAATTGGCAAGGAGTGTAGCGATTGAAAATTCCATGCACTGAACCGACATAGAGGTCAAAACATCGTTTTTTTATTCATTAGTCTTCTTGCTAATACCCTCACCACCTGCAAAGAAGTAAATCAATCTCGGATTTTGAGGACAGTGCGGTTTTGGAAGTTCCCCTCATGCGAGCGAAACGCTTTCCTGTAGGGTGCAACTGTCAGCAATTTGCGATTTTGGATGGAAAACCCTGATTTTCCGTCGGTTTACAAGATTCTAGAAAACCAAACATGAAATTAGAATGACAATTAGCCTTTTGGTTCCATGTCTACTAAAATCACTTTGCTTGAAACCATCATCCAAAATCCCGGACACTTGCTACAACGTGCGGAAACGTCCATAACATGTTGTCGTGGAAAATCTAAAATTGGTTCGGTCATCTAGAAACGAATTACCCGCCCCCATAGAGGGTATTACACGATTATCTCAGAGTTTGTTTGGCCGTCAAGATCCAACATTATTACCAAGCAAGACAAAGCACACCTGAAAACATTATTACTCTACTCTTGTAATTACGAATAGCAGAGTAAAAAAGGTCACGACCCAATAAATTGAACCCTAGTTTCCCGTTTATTGGTCTGCGGTAACAACTTCACATTGCCTATTGCTAGCCACGAAGCAGGTACTTTGACACCACCAAACTCTAAACATTTACTCGGAGATACTGCTGACTAACCAAACTGCCCCTATGTAGAATTGGTAACAATTAGGTAGGCAGCGAAACCGCGCAGTGAGGTGAAACCATTACTTCTTATTGTAGATAAGGAGGATACTTCCAGAAAATAGTTCTGGATAGCAATTTGGGTATTTAGTATAGCATCGATAGCAATACTACTAAAAATTGCTCAGCAGCAGTCAAAAAATTGCTTCACTGACTCCGCTTTGTTCTACAATCGGAACGTTTAGCACTACTTGTTAGAAGGATTTAATTTTAATAGTGGGGCTTTTGCACGCTTAATATTTTGAGAAAAATTATTGTCTAGCTATTAGAAAAGAACACAAGCCAAAGCATGAAAGTTCCAGTCCAAACCTTGCACTAATTTCCCCATCCAAATTATCGACTAATAAACAAAGTACAGTAATCTGGTATTTTAGTACTAACGTGTAAAACCGGAGTAAGCTGACGATGGATATTTAAAAAGTCACCACCACCGCATCCTCGGTATATTGGTTTAGGCGAACAGTTGAGCTACTCACTATTTTTCCCTAGAGAAAAATAATGTTTTGCAGCTATTGCAGCCTTATAAAGGCACCTTCGGTAAACACCATAACACATCAAAAGCTTGTAACAAGTTTTGTGATACACATCCGGGCAGATACATTAAAGGGGAAAATTGTCGTAACTAAAAACTCTTAGTTCAATAGTTCGAGTAATAGATTATATTAGCTTTTTTAGTTGTAAATAGTTGTAAGTATAAGAATCAAATAAAAATCCTCGCAGCAAGCATCGCAACACCTAAAGCAGACTTAAAAATAGGTAGTAAATTATGTTGGCTCAATTTCAGAACTTGTATCCTACAAGTAGCCTCACCACCGAATTATTAGAAATTCATCACGGTAAATTTATCGTTCGTTCCAGTATCGAAATTGAAGGTATAACCCGTGCCACTGGAATGGCTGGGGCTGAAACTATTGAAGAAGCAGAAGATAGATCCAGAGCTAGAGCATTAATGGTTTTAGCAATGAAAGCTGAAGAACCGCAAGCAGAAGCTACTGAGAAAGAAACTAAAACTTCTCCAAATCCAAGCTTAGAAGTATTATCAAATCGTTCCTTAACCACCGCAGTTACAACAGCAAAGGAACCGAAACAAAGCACAAATTCCCAAGAAACTCAAAATTCTGTATCAGAAACTCAACCACTGACTCCTCCCCAAGAAACTCCAACCCCGGTTTCAAGCACTCCACCAATCAGTTCTCCTCAAGAAACTCAAACCCCAACACCAGAAACAGAAACTCCACCAATTATTTCTCCTCAAGAAAATCAAACCCCAACACCAGAAACAGAAACTCCACCAATTATTTCTCCTCAAGAAAAT
>CAKZYM010000892.1 GCA_937884685.1 uncultured Calothrix sp. | reverse complement strand
CTCCTAACTCCTAACTCCTAACTCCTAACTCCTAACTCCTAACTCCTAATTCCTATATACTTACTTTTAATCGGAATCTCCACTACAAATTCCGCACCTAGACCGGGTGTTGAATTGAAATACAGTTTACCATCATGTTTTTCGGTAATAATTTGATAGCTAATTGAAAGTCCTAAACCCGTACCTTTTCCTACTGGTTTAGTGGTAAAAAATGGGTTAAATATTTGGTCTTGAATTTCTGCTGGTATACCGGGACCGTTATCCGCAATCGAAATAGTTACCCAATCTTTATCAATCACTGATGTTGATATTTGAATTTCGCTAGGGGTGGTTTTGATGTCTTGTGGTGTACGGTGTTTGCTATATTCTTCTAAAGCATCTATAGCATTGGTTAATAAATTCATAAATACTTGATTTAGCGGACCCGGATAACAATTGACTTTTGGTAGTGCTTCGTAATCTTTAACAATTTTTATTTGTACTGTATTTACTTCTGGTTTAAGTCGATTTTGGAGAATCATTAAAGTACTATCAATACCTTCATGAACATCAACTTCCTTGACTGCTGCTTCATCCAAACGTGAAAAGTTACGTAGAGATAAAACAATGTCTCGAATTCTATCGGTTCCTACTTGCATTGACTTAAATAAGTTAGGAATATCTTCAAATAAGAATTCAATCTCTGTTTCTTTTAAATATTTTTCAACTTCTTCAACTGGTTGGGGATAATTTTGCTGATAAAGTTTTAAGCATTTCATCAATTCTTGAGTGTATTGATTAGCATGTTGTAAATTGCCATAGATAAAACCAACCGGGTTGTTAATTTCGTGAGCAATCCCGGCGACTAATTGACCTAAAGAAGCCATTTTTTCAGATTGAATCATTTGAATCTGAGCTTTTTGTAAATCTTTTAAAGTTTGGGTTAACTGTTCGGCTTGTTCGCGGGTTTTTCCTAATAAGTTCGCTTGTTTCAAAGCCACGCTTAGCTGGGCTGCAACCTGTGTAATAAATTTAATTTCCTCATCTTTCCAATTACGAGGACGGCTACATTGATGAACGCATAAAAGTCCCCATAAACGTTTACCTTCCATCAAAGGAATCAGAATATATGCTTTGATTTCTAATTTTTCTAGGCTTTTAATGTAGCAATCTTCATACCCGGCTTTATAAATATTAGGAACAGTTAAAATTTTCCCTTGAGTATATTCAGGAACGTAATTTTCACCAAAGCAATAGTCTTCAAATGAAGTACCATTAGCTGGTTTAAATTCACTTAATACATCCTCAGCAATAAATTGACCTTCTTGATATTTATCCCCTTCGTTGAAACGAAAAACAGCAACTCTATCGGCTCGAATACTGCGTCTAATTTCTTGAGCAGTGGTTTTGAAAATAGTCTCTAAATCAAGTGATTCGCGAATTTTTGCGACTACATCAAATAGAACTTGCTGCTGCTGTGCATATTGACGCTGTTCGTCAGCACGAGATTGAGTCTGGGAAAGTAAATCAGCACTTTGAATTGCTACCCCTAATTGATTAGCAACTTGAGCCAAAAATTCAACCTCTAAATTCTCCCATTTACGCGGTGCTGTATGTTGATAAGCTGCTAATAATCCCCATAATTTTTGTCCGACAAAAATCGGAGTTAAAGCATAAGCACGGATTTTAAATTGCTCTAAAATATCTAAATGACAGCGCACATGTCCGACTTCATAAATATCGTTAACTGCAAAACTTTCGTTATAGCGATATCTACCACCTTTAGTTTCTTGTAGATGAGTATCTTTCCAGAATAAATTTTTCCCAAAAGGGCTAACATTAGTCCAACTAACTTCTGGAATACCGAAATTACTAACAAATTCACCACTCCAATCAGAATTAAAGCGATAAACGCCAACTCTTTCTACTTGTAAAAGCTTACAAACTTCCTGACAAGTAGTTTCCAGAATTAAATCAGTATTAGAAAAAGACCGAATTTTAGTCACAACATCTGTAAGAGTTCGCTGTCGTGCAATTGATTTTTCTAAAGCAATCGCTTGTTGTTTTGACTGCTGTAAAAATTCTGCTTGCTGAATAGCAACCCCAAGCTGTCCCCCAACCTGAAATAAAAATTCAACTTCGTAATCTAGCCATTGACGCGGTGAAGAATGCTGATAAGCAGCTAACAAACCCCATAGTTTTGGACCGATAAAAATTGGTACTAAAGCATAAGCACGAATTTTAAATTGTTCTAAGATATCTAGATGACAGCGCGTATGTCCCGCTTCGTAAATATCATTCACCGCAAAACTTTCATTATTACGGTAACGTCCACCTTTAGTTTCTTGTAAATGAGTATCTTCCCAAACTAAATTTTTTCCAAAAGGATTAGTATTTTCCCATTGCGATTCCACCGTACCAAAATGGCTGATAAATTCTCCGCTCCAGTCTTCATAAAATTGAAAAATTGCCGCTCTTTCCAAATTCAACAGTTTACAAAGTTCTTTACAGGTAGTATCAAAAATAAATTTAGTATCTAGTGATGAGCGAATATTACCTACTACTTCCATCAAAGCACGCTGTCTTGCTACAGAGTTTTGCAATTTTTTAGTCTGTTGCTCCCCTCTTGCAAAGGTTTCAGCTTGCTGCATTGCTATTCCTAGATAGCTACCAGCTTGATGCAAAAATTCCACTTCATCAGCCAACCAGTGACGTGGTTGGGAATGTTGATAAGCAGCAAGCAATCCCCATAATTTCGTACCAGCAAAAATCGGAGCAACAGCATAAGCACGAATCTGAAACTGTTCGAGTACTTCTATATAACAGCGAGGATAACCTTTCTCGTAGACATCGGTAACGGAATAACACTCATTTTTGACATATCTTCCACCTTGAGATTTTTGTAAATGGGTATCTTCCCAAATTAAATTTTCTCCGAAAGCGCGAATATCATTCCAAGGAGTCCGTGCAAATCCAAAATTATTAACAAAGCTTCCACTCCAGTCTTCGTTAAATTTATAAACTGCTACTCTCTCGATACCCAAAAGCCAACACATATCTTGACTCGTATCAGTACAAAGAGATTCTAAATTAACAGATGCACGAATTCTAGCAAGGATTCTGTCAAGTAGCTTTTGATATTGTATTGTCCGCTCTAGTATTTCTCGATATTCTCTATCAGCTATATATGTTGATTCGTAAACGCTATCTGACATGGAAATTATTAAAACTATGTTTACATTTATTTGTATTAATTTTATTATTCCCAATAAAGCATCAAATATATATGTTGGCTTGAGATATTTTCTAATTTTGAATGCGCCTAATTAAAAAATAAAAAAGTGTATTTACTTAAGTAAATACTCAGAAACCCAGTATTATCAAAATGCTGGATTTGCTTACAATTGAATTTTTATAGTTTCTGCTATCTACTAATTTTTTTTAAATGAGCAACTGGAATCTCAATCAAAAATTTAGTTCCTTCCGAAGGAGTAGAATCAAAAGATAATTTTCCAGCATGTTTATCTTTAACAATTTCATAGCTAATAGATAAACCCAAACCCGTACCTTTTCCTACTTCTTTCGTAGTAAAAAATGGGTCAAAAATATTTCCATGTATCTCAGGGGGAATTCCAGAAGCATTATCAGCAATTATTATTTTGACAAAATTATCGACTTTACAGGTTGAAATAGTAATTTGATTATCATTAGCTTTTTGATTCTCTGGTTTTTCTTCAAAAGCATCAATAGCATTAGCTAGAATATTCATAAATACTTGGTTTAGCTGACTGGGATAACATTCCACACGGGGAATATCACCATATTCTTTAATAACTTGGATTTCAGAATGTTCTGATGATGCTTTTAACTGATTTCCCAAAATCATCAAAGTACTATCAATTCCATCATGAATATCTACTGCTTTAAAATCAGCTTCATCGAGACGAGAAAAATTACGCAGCGATAAAACAATTTTATAAATACGCTCGGTTCCTAGCTCCATCGAATCGAGCAATTTCATAAAATCATCTTTAATAAAATCTAATTCTATTTCTTCTATTTTCTCTTGAATTTTTTCAGAAGGTTGAGAATATTCTTGTTGATAAAGCTCTAATAATTCGATAAAATCTCGAGCATATTCTCTAGCTGGAACAAGATTACTATAAACAAAACTAACTGGATTATTGATTTCGTGAGCAACTCCCGCTACCATTTGTCCCAACCCAGACATTTTCTCGGTATGAATCATCTGAGCTTGAGTTCGCTGAAGCTCTAATAACGTTTCTTCTAAATGTTGAGTTTGTAAACTTAACTTTGTTTCTATCTGTTTTCTTTCAATAATTTCTTTTTCCAAAGCTATATTTAACGCTTCTAACTTGGGAACGTTAGGAATCGCTACCAATTTTGGAGTTAACCAAAACAGTACAATAGCTGTACTTAAAGAAATAGCCGCAGTCGAAGCCTTTAACCAACCAGAAACCCAATAATTAGGATGCCATAACGTCCAAACTTCCGCTAAATGGGTAAAACCGCATAAAACAATGAAAGCACCAAAACAAAGAAATATCCAATCAAAAGGAACATCATCTCGTTTCTGAACAATATAGACAAGCATTATAGGAATTAAAAAATAAGCAACCGTAATCAAAGAATCTGAAATTATGTGCAGCGAAACCAACCCAGTTTTCCATAGATAACAGTGTCCGTGAGGAATAAATATGGTGGATAACATTTAGTAGAGGTGATTTAATATCACGAAGAATGTATTCTTACCAGTCTAACTTTAGAAAATTTGAAAAAGTAAAGCGAAATCATACTTATGTTTGAAGTGAGTAGGGAGTAATGAGTAATGAGTAGATGCAAAATTTTATCTAACCTAATACACTTTCCACTGCTTACTGTTCACTGTTCACTGAACACTGATAACTGTACACTGATAACTGTTCACTGATAACAGTTCACTGATAACTGTTCACAGAGAACT
>CAKZYM010000891.1 GCA_937884685.1 uncultured Calothrix sp. | reverse complement strand
AAACTGCGTCTTGTTTTTTTTTTAATTTCCTAATATTATGGAAAATAACTTATTTAATGAGTAATGCCGTTTGCAATAGATGAAAATTACTGCGGTACAACGGGTACGGGTTGTTGCGATGCTTCTTTCGGAGTAAGAACACGGGTTCTGATGTTATCTGTATCAAAAATTGTCTCTAAAGCAGCTTCCAAATTATTTTCCATGACAATTTCGTTATCGTAAGCTACAACAACTCTAACTAAAGTGGGTAAGCTATTTTCTTCTGCTTCAAGATATATAGGTTCAACATAAAGAAGCGATTGCTCAACAGGTATTACTAGCAAATTTCCTTGAATCACCCTCGAACCTTCGCGATTCCATAAGGTGATTTGTTGGGAAATCTCTGGCTTTTGGTTTATCAAAGCTTCTATTTGCTGAATCCCATAAACCAATTCTTGCTTGGGGAATTCGTAAAGCAATAATTTACCATATTGTTCACCATCCGAACGTGCAGCCAACCAAGCAATTAAGTTTCTTCGTTGGGTGGGAGTAAAAGGAAGTAGTAAAATAAATTCCTCTTTCTGTTCTTCAGGTAATTTTGTAATTAAATAATAAGGTTTTACCTGTTGCTGTTCGGTTCCGTAAATTTCTGTAGGAATCTGCCATAAATCCTCCCGGTTATAGAATACCTGGGGGTCAGTCATGTGATAAGCCAGCAAACGTTCTGACTGAATGCTGAAATAGTCTAATGGGTAGCGAATATGACTGCGAAGAGCCGGAGGTAATTCCGATAGAGGTTTGAACATTGATGGGAAAATTCTTCCCAATGAATCAATGATAGGGTCTTCTGGGTCGGAAATGTAAAAGCTCACATCACCGTTGTAAGCATCAACAACGATTTTGACAGAATTGCGGATGTAATTAAATTTATTTTTTCCTGGGTCGGAATAAGGATAGCGGTCGCTAGTTGTATAAGCGTCAATTATCCAATACAAATATGTTGGTTTCTCATCAAGAGTTGTTCCTTTTCCATCTGCTGCTACTAAATAAGGGTCGCTATCAAAACGTAAAAATGGAGCTATTGTTTGTATTCTTTCTTTTATATTACGGCGGAAAATTACTTTAGTTTCTGGGGTGAAATTGCGGGTTAGCAGCATCTGCCAATCTTTAAGATATTCGGAAAACAGCAACCGTCGCCAAAGTGATTCTATCGAAATTCCACCAGTACCGTCATAAACATTAAATTCGTTCGCATTTCCGCTGGGATAATCAAATTCTTGAGTTTTTGTCCCCGTCATTACATAGGTATCGGCAATTTCTCCAAAATAGATCCGTGGATTAGCAACGGGAATACTAGCGCGGATTTCTGGATTCGATATTGATAAAGAACCTTGATTACCTGAATTTTCTACGCCAATATCTTTAATGTAGTAATAAGGTAATCCACCAGGTGCAACTTGGTTTACTGGGCTAAGAGTAAATCCGTAGCCATGAGTATAAACTAAATGTTTGTTAACCCAAGTTTTCGCCGCGTCGGGAACATCATTATAATCAAGTTCTCTCGCAGCGATAATAGTTTGCTGTTTAAAAGTAGCTTCAGATTTCAGACTGCGCTTAAGAGTGTAACGGTCAATATCTGCATCTGGAAACTTATAATAAGGTCGAATTTGCTGTAATTGACGGTTACTTTGTAAAAGCGGTCGTGCATCCCATAAACGAATATTTTCAACAGTTAGGTCATTTTCGTCTAATTGAGTTCTCGTCAGGTTATTTTGAGGATTAAAAGTAGTCGCATCAATACTGTCTAAATTAAATGCGTCACGAGTAAGTTTGATTGTACGCTCAATGTATGGTCTTTCGCGGCTGATTTCGTTTGGCTGTACTACTAATTTTTGCACTACTGTTGGTAGAACACTCACAGCAACAGTAGCGACTACAAGAAAGAATAAGGAAACGTAAACCAATTGACGAGGGTAAGGGGTACGTTTTAAAGTTTGTTTTCTTCTTTTAGATAAATCTAGAGTTCGTACTGCTAAATAAGCTGCAATACCTATTGCTAAAATGCTAAGACCGGTATAAATCGGTAATAGCACTTTTACATCTGTGTAGCTAGCACCATAGTTTACCCCCAATACAGAATACAAAAGTTGATACCGTAACAACCAATAGCGTAAAGCTATGGCTGACATTGTTAAGCAACCCAAAGCATCGAGATGAAGTCTTTGCTGTACGGTAAAACCGGGAAATTTACCTTCACTTAAGCTATTAGCCGAACGCAAATAAACTAACGCTACAGCAGCTATACCTAATAGAAATAGTCCTAATAACCAAAATTGTAGTAATTCCCAAATTGGTAGCGAAAAAACGTAAAAGCTAATATCGCGATTAAATAAAGGTTCTTTGATATCAAAGCTAGTAGCGCGAAAATATTCTAAAACATTTACCCAGCGTGCCGATATCAAGAAAGCTAAAAGCAAACTGATAAATAGCGAAAATGCTCTTAGCCAAAATTGGTAACTGATAATTAAAGCCGCAGTTACAACCGTGAGTAAAGCTAATTGCAAAATCGAAATCACAAATTGCCGTAACCCAAATATATTTAAGATTAACTGCAACCAAAATGGAAATTTCAGCGCTTCTGAAGGTAATTTGATTTCCGGAAACCAAATATTTAAAGCTTGCTGGCTGTAAAAAATTACTATTGCTCCGACCAAAATAGTCAATGCTAAAACCGTAGGTAAAAGCCAGCGCAACTTAAATCCATAAACGTATCTAGGGGTAGTTGGAGCTTTCGCAAAAGTGGGAGAAGGGAAAAAATTTCTTTTTTCTTTTCTAGCTAATTCTTGCTGAGCATATCCTGCTTTTGGATGCTGAAATTTCTTCGCTATAGTCAAATTACCTAACAAAAAGCATACGCTTGCTAAAAAGGTAATCGTCCATAATCCAAACTGCGTCACTAAACGCAATATAAATTCTGACAAATATCCAACTTTATCAAACCAAAGAATTTCTGCACCTAGGTGAGAAAATAAATCAATAACTAACCATAAACCCAATAAAATAGGGATTATTCGATAATTTTTTTTAGCAAAAATACTAACTATTGTCATCACTAAAAGTTAATCTTTTATTAATCACTATTAACGAGAATTTGTGACTCATTTGTCTTGAGAATATTCACTTCTAACAGTTAAAACTAGGAAAGTTTCATCATTGATTTCAATAAGTAATTAGGCTGTATCTTTTTTGAATGTTACACCATTTTGATGAGTTTAATTACTGAAGTTAATTCAGAAATCAAGAAACAGCATACCCGAAAATTTGTGTGGTTAGTAATTTGATGAGGAGTGACAAAATGCGTTCTAAATTAGCTGCGTTGTTTTTAATACTAGGTTTAGCTGCAAGCATTACCGCTTGTGCTGGTTCCAACAATACAGAAA
>CAKZYM010000890.1 GCA_937884685.1 uncultured Calothrix sp. | reverse complement strand
AGGACTAGATTTTTGCAAAACCTAAAAAAATCCATAAATAAAAGAAATCACACCACAGCCAATGTTGATATTGGCAGGAAATATGCTATACTTATCTGCGTCAAGCAATGATTACTACTAATTTACACAGGAAAGTTTATTGATAGTAATCCGGCTCTGCCTCTGGTTGAGTCACAGCAAAGTTTGACACATCGAATAGGAAACGAGTAGCTTCTTCTTCTAGACGATGAATTAAGTAAGGTTCAATGCCATTGCTACTTCTTAGTGCGGCTAAGTAACCGTCTAGATAAATCCGCATATCATCTGTACGATAACCCCGATTCCACATTTCGACGAAGGCATCAGTTAACGTTTGATAGTAGCGGATGGTTCGTGTGTCTTGGAGCATAAGATAAGAGATAAGTATCGGCTATAGTTGGTTCGGGAGGGTCGTAAATTATTCAAGTCTGGATGCAAAATATGACTTTTTGCCTAGACATGAATTTTAGTTGAATAAAATTTGCATAAGAAAAATTAGTTACTGTCATGACCTCTAAACATATCCTATTCGTTTATAGGCTGAATGTGATGAGTAAATAAGCGATTGTTATCTTTTTTCTACATCATTTATTCATTATACAAATCAGTGCTTTACACCATAATTTCAGAAATAACCTAGCCCTACTCATTTTAAAAGGATTATAAAGCTTAGTACACAACAAGAGTTTTCCATAAAGGAAGTTAATCGCTTGTTAATACGGTAAATCCAACAAAACTACTAATAAATACTTTAATATCAGTATAGCAAAAATTGCAAAATTTAAGAACTCAAGAAGGTCAAGTAAATAACCATCTTGAGATGTTATCTAACTAAAAAAAGCAATAAATGTCAAGCAAATGCCAATTGGAGTAACAACGGTTACAAAACCGAAGCTATAGGCTTTGTTACCTTGAAAGTCATACTCGAATGAGGGGTTTTGCCACCGTGGGTTCGGTTTGTATAGAAATTATTGAGGGGAATCCTCATTTAAGGTCGCTGTTAGGTTGGCACTTACAACAATTAGACTATAGAGTTTTTCAGGCTGCTAGCATTTATCAAGCTAGAGAAGCCTTTCTAACTCATCAACCAACTTTAGTTGTTCTAGATGCTGATTTACCTGATGGTGATGGAATCGAATTTTGTCGTTGGTTAAATCGCCAACAACAGCCGTTGATTCTAATGCTCTCTGCGCGAAATAGCGAAGCTGATATTGTTACGGGTCTGAAAGCGGGTGCTGATGACTACTTAAGTAAACCTTTTGGGATGCAAGAATTTTTAGCGCGAGTAGAAGCGCTTGTTCGTCGCAAGCGTACTCCTGTAGCGCCAGCTTATCTCGACTACGGTGCTTTACAAATTGACTTAATACAGCGTCGAGTCAGATTTAAAGGTGAATTTATTGATTTAACACCCCAAGAATTTAGTTTGCTTTATGTATTAGCTCAAGCTGCTGGAATACCTCTGTCTCGCTCGGAATTATTGCGTCGTGCTTGGCCTGACGCGATAGATAATCCACGCACTATTGATACACATGTATTATCTTTACGAAAAAAAGTAGAGTTAGACCCACGTCAACCAAGTCTAATTCAAACTATTCGTAACGTAGGATATCGCTTCAATGTCGAAATTCTAAATACAAATGTTTCTCAGAGTATTTCGCAATCAGCAACGAAAATAGCTAAACATCAACCAAAAAATCAATTTACAACTCAACATTCTACGATTGCTTCGGGGATATGATGAGATGGGCATAGGGCAATGGGATATGGGGTATGGGAAAATATTTATTAATTTATTAATTTATTAACTTCCGTCATCCCTCCTCCCGTCCTAATAGTCCTGTATCACGCCAATTTTTAAAATTCAAAATCATCATCAGTTTCTGCTTGTTTCAAGGTTTCTTGTAAATTCTCCCAGCTTACTTGAGAAGCTAGTAGATTTGACATTAAACGTCCTTGTTGCAAGTACAAAAGCTGAGTGCAAAACATCTGAAGCTCATCTAGCTGGTGATTCACCATCAAAACTGTGGTCTGGTGCTTTTCGTATAGCCGATTTAAAATTTCTACGATGCGAGAAGTAGTAGCGATATCTAAATTAGAAGTTGGTTCATCTAACAATAAGATTTTTGGTTGGATAACCAGACCTCTAGCAAGATTTACCAACTGTCGCTGTCCGGTGGAAAGCTGTGTTTCTGTTCTTCCCAGCCAGTCATCTGGAATATGTAGCTGCTCCATCCAATAGCTCAAGCGTTGCTGAATTTGAAGCTTGGATAAATTTTGTAATACAAGCGGATAAGCTAAAGCATCTCTAACGCTCATTCCTAACAGCTTTGGTTCTTGCGCTACAAACATTACAGATTGGCGTAATTCGATTGTAGGTATTTGTCGATATTCCCGATTTTCAAGATAAATTTTACCATTTGTAGGTTCGCTTAAACGATTTAAAAGACGCAGTAAGTAAGATTTCCCCGCACCACTAGGTCCGGTAATCGCAATCCGCGAGCCTTGATAAACTTCAAAAGAGATATCCTGCAATATAGGATATTCCGGCAATTTATGCTTGGTGTGAGCATTCAGCTTTTCTGAGTAGCTGACTTGTTCTAATTTGAGTTGGATTTGTGGTTTCTTCTCCAAATTCAAAACCTATTATCTAAACAATTGCCGAGTTAATTGTCGGATTACTATCTAAAATACTATTTTGGTCTCAAAAAACATAACTCGTCATTTTAATCGTGAACGATTCAACTATATCTTGTTTACCCAAGATGATGGATATCTGGGAAGAAACACTTAATTGGAAACCGTCTGCTCAACAGCAAATACAGTTTCAGCGTCTTTATGAGTTGATTCTCGAAGGAAACCGTCAGCTAAATTTAACTAGAATTATTGACCCTAAAGATTTTTGGGAAAAACATTTATGGGATTCTTTACGAGGAATTAGGTTTTTGATTTCACAAGAGGTAGAAACAGGAGATAGAGGAAAAGAGATAGATAATAAAAAAAATAAAATAATTGACCTTGGTACTGGTGCGGGTTTTCCTGGTATACCAATTGGAATTATAGTTAAAAACTGTACAATTAATTTAGTTGATTCTACTAAAAAGAAAATTAATTTTATAGATGGTATTTTGCCCAAACTTAATTTGAATAACGTTCGGGCTACTACTTGTAGAGCCGAAGATATTGGCAGAGATAACAGGCATCGAAAGACTTACGATATCGCGTTAATTCGTGCTGTAGCTTCAGCTTCAGCTTGTGCTGAATATACTTTGCCATTGCTCAAACAAGGAGGATTAGCTGTAATTTATCGGGGTAGTTGGACTGAAGAAGAAAATATCAACATGGAAAACGCCGTCCAAAAGTTGGGAGCGATAATAGAATCAATCGAACAATTTAGTACACCCTTGAGTAAAGGCGATCGCCATTGTTTGTATTTGCGAAAAGTTAGCACTACACCAGAGAAATTTCCACGTTCGGTTGGAGTTCCCGCTCGGAATCCGCTTTGAGGAGAGGGGGAAGAGGGGGAGACAAAACAACGTTAAATAAATCAAACCATTTGTAGTGGAAGCATCTTGCTCCCTGGTTGTTCTCAACTCCCAACTCCCAACTCCTAACTCCCAACTCCTAACTCCTAACTCCTAACCTTTAACCTTTAACCTTTATTGCGTATATTAATTTACGAATTTTTCTAGGATAGTCTTGAGATAATTAAAGAAAAAGACTATAAACTTTTTACGGATTAAGCATAGCTGGGAAGCAGTAGAGAAAAGCCATGAGTGAAGCAGGTGAAGTTAAAGTAACTGATACGACTGATAAAGATAATAAAGGTTCTGGGTTTTCTAAATTTAAGAAAATTCTGATTGGTATCGTAATTGCGATAATTACGGGTGCAGCTTTATACGGTGCTGGTTGGTTTCAAGCACGTTCCCAATTTTCGTCTGATGACGAACCACTCAAGCGAGAATTACAGGAAACTAAAGAGCAGTTGATTGCAGAAAGAAACCGTACTTATTTGATGGAAGCTCGCGGTGATTTGTATGATGTTACGGTTAATTTAGACGAGCGTAATTTTGGTATGGCCAATACTCGCTTACAGGAAGCAGCAGCAGCTTTAGGTAAAGTTGAAGATACAGACGGTAATTTGAATATTAGTAAAATACAAGAATTACAACAAGCTGTTGCTAAGAAGAATATTAATGTTGCGGTTAATTTAGAACAACAGCGTAATACTGTTTTGAGCTATATTAATGTATTGAATAAATTAATTCCTGCTGAGGAAACATTAGAAATTCCCGCAGCGGAAGAAGCACCTCAACAGTAATCATATTTGTTTCAGATTATATATCAGTGATGTAGAGACGTTGCAATGCAACGTCTTTAATTATTTTAATTTGTATCTATAATTAATCAAATATCGCAGCATAAAGTCTTTATGGATAGCTATCTAAAATTAGCATATGAAGCAGGACGGAAGTTTGCAAGTGATAATTCACTTTTTTCTATTAGTAATGAAAAGCCATTATCTCAAGGCAATAAAAATCGGGTTATACGTGGATATTACAATAATAAACCTGTAATATTAAAGTTTTACACTGATTTGCTTAAACCAAATTCCTTTAAACGCAAGTCTACAGAAAGTTTATTTTTGAGACATGCTGCTGCTAGTGGTGTTGTACCGGAATTAGTATTTGAATCTGATAACTTTATTCTTATTGAGGAAATAACGGGTTACTCGTTGGAGCAAAAGTTTTCTCAATTCAATCTAAATTTTAATAACTGGTTATCTAGAACTGCTATTAATATTGGCTCCGCTCACGCTTGTTTAGCTAATTTATTGGTTAGTCAGGAAATTTTTTCAAATTTTGACAATTTATGTTCTTATGGAAAAACTTTAGAGCAGAACATTAATGACATTTTGGAAACTTCTTTAATAATCTGTAAAGAGGTAGAAGGTTTTCACGATTTATTAAATACTATTGACTACATTTATAAATATCTTGGAGAAATTCTGAATCAACCCCGAATTATTTATAAATACGATAATAATTTAGGAAATACCATCGTAAATAATCGAGGATTTCAAAGATTTATTGATTTTGAAGAGTGTTACGAGGGTACTAAAGCGATTTATTTAGGTGCTGTATTTGATTGTTTGCATCAAATCCCTTGGAATCAACCTGCTGATAAACTAACTATTCGTCAATGTCTACCCTGGGAGTATATTAAACAAGGTTATGAATTATATACAAAAGAGCCAATTAGTTCTTCCCTTTTAGAGCAAATTATTGCTATGGCTATGTTTAATGCTTGGTTTAGAATAAAACGTACTTGGAAAGCTAATCTGGATATGAGTTTCTGGAGTCCGAGATTTTGTAAAAGACTAGAAACATATTGGGATATGATTGCTTGAAAGAAGCTGATATTTTACAAATCAAAGATGAAATTATTTTGGCAATTAATCAAAACTGTTATTTTGACTTCAAGTGTATTTACAGTTAACTATAGCGCTATAGCTCAAGAAACAGAATCTAAGGAACCTCAACCACCGAAAGAACTGGAACGTTTAGAATATCTTCGAGGAACTTGGAGATGTCAGCAACCAGCAGCACCTGCACCTGCTAATAGTATTTTTATTTGGAGTGTCAGAAGAGATTTAAATAATTTCTGGTATGTAGGAAAAGCTCAAGAAACAAGGTCTCCAAATAATGCTAAACCTGTAAGTTCCCAAGAGTTTATTGGATACAATGGAGCGTCTAAAAAATTAATTCGTTCGACTGTAGTAGGGGATGGTAATTCTTACAATATGACCGCAACCGATTGGAAAGACGGGAAATTGATTTGGGAAGGAATTCTTTTTAGAAAAGGAACTTCGACACCTCTTCGTCAAGAAATTGTACAAAATAGTCAAGATAAATTTACCGCTACTTATTTCATTACTGATGAAGTAAATAAATGGAAACCTGCTGTTAATGAAACTTGTAATCGGATTAAACAGTAAAATATGACTAATTTTGATTAATAATAAAGTATGGAAGATTTAACAGATTTCCTCATTAATCATCCTGGCTATTGTCTAAAGCTTCTCAAACCAGAGGATAGTAAAATTCTTCAAACTCTTTACTAATAATGTTGTTAAAAAATTCAACTCAGCCCCAAATCCTCATCCAAACCTAGCATAATATTTAAATTCTGTACCGCTGCACCAGAAGCACCTTTTCCTAAATTATCTAATCTAGCTACTAATAAAGCTTCTTTTGTCTCGTTATTTGCGAATACAAATATCTGAACTTGATTGGTATTATTTGCTGCTTGTGTATCTAAAAACTTACCCTTACGTAAAGAACTATCATCATTTAAATCCGCTACAGAAACGTATTTTTCGTTTTGATAATATTCTTCTAAAGTTTTCTGAATCAATTCACCGCTAGGTTTATTTTTCAGCGAGTGCAAAGGTAAAGGAATTTGTACCAACATCCCTTTTTCAAAGTTCCCTACAGCAGGAACAAACAACGGTGGAGATTGCAAACCCGAATGCTGATGCATTTCTTTAACGTGTTTGTGACCGAAGGTTAAAGCATAGATTCCATAAGCATAATCATTTACTTGTTCTCCAGAAACGCTTTGATATTCCTCCATCAGCTTTCTTCCTCCCCCCGAATATCCAGAAATTGCATTGATAGTCGCGGGAAAATCTTTGGGGATAATACCTGCTGCAACTAAAGGACGCATACAGGCTAAAAATCCTGTAGGATAACATCCGGGGTTACTAACTCTTTTAGCGTTTTTAATTTCTTCTCTACGCTTCTCTTCTAATTCGGGAAAGCCGTATACCCAACCACTTGCAACCCTATGAGCAGAACTTGCATCTAATATTTTTACGTCGTGATTAGTGACAAAGCTTACGGCTTCACGGGCTGCTTCGTCGGGTAAACACAAAATTGCTACGTCAGCTGAGTTAATAAAATGCGACCTTGCTTGAGCATCTTTCCGTTTTTCTGGAGGTATGCTGACAATTTCGATATCATTACGCTCGTTTAAACGCGAGTGAATTTGTAAGCCTGTTGTACCTTCAGCACCATCAATAAAAACTTTTGGTTTACCCATAATTCCATACCTTCCCTGAAAACTCGGAGATGCTTTTATATTTTCTCACCAATGTTGTGCAATTTCCACTATCAATTTATTAGTACAAATTATTAGTACAAAAACTTAAGCTTACAACAAATTTGATGCCTGTTTTATTTCATTTATATTTTTAATATTTTATATAAACTGAAATAAACATAAGTTTTACTGTTTATTAATACATCTAACTATATCCAGAATTTGCTGTAATCTCAAATGCTAAAAAATTATTCAATACTGCAATACCAAACAATCAGACGATTATTGACGATTATTAGTGAATATATTGTTACACCGAATATTACAGGTATTTATCATTGCCTGTATTAAATATTCAACATTGATTGATTATATTATTTACTTTAAATGCATGAAAACTGCTAACCCATTTATTCAAAAAATACAACTACTGAAAGTTTTATCCACCTGATTGATAAAAAAATTAAAGAACATAATTCCTATAATAATAAAAAAATAATTTACTATTTTATTTTTTATTAATTGTTGAAATGCTGATATATTCGAGACTTGAAGATAATCAAAAAATCTATTAATTTTAGAAATAATTTTCAAAGCAAAGAAAATGAATCAATATCCTATATTGGATTATTTAATATGGATAAAATCTAGATAATTTACCATTTACTATATGAATAGTTTGGTCAGAATCCCAGTTAGAACTTTAGAGGAAATAGAAAAATGGCAGATATCAATCCAACTACTACTCCAGAACTAGAGAACAATACTTCAGATTCCCAATCATCTGTAAGCATTAATCCAGATGGAACAGATGTTAGAGAAGCCGAAGCTGTTGTATCTGTCGATGATGGTATGGGTGGAACAACAACTGATTCTGGCTCCGCTTCCGACACTAATACAGATGGTGAAGATGGAACCGATAGCATGAATGGTTCCAATGGTAATACGACCAGTGAAGATGAAACAAACCCCATAACTGATTTAACTAATTCTGCTCCTCAAGAAGATATATCTGAAGTAAGAAGGACAGAATCAGAAGCTCAGCAATCTTCTTTAATGTCAATTAGCTCTATCAACAACGGTAGTTTTGAGGGTAATCCTCCTGAACCGGGTGAGGATAGAGGTACTTTCGATAATTTTAGAACCATCGGTGATACCAGTATTGAGACAAACGACATTGGGATTGCTCCTACCGACGCAGAATCACAAGCTTTGATTACCACTGGTTTTAGCGATTCAGGTGGTTCAGTTGAAGAATCAGATTTATCCGAATTTCTCGGTCTAACCTCTGGTTCTCTCGATGCTCTACTTGATGGGGATGCGACAGAAGGTTCGGGAATCAAACAAACATTTACCGCACAAGCTGGAGATATTGTAGAGTTTGACTATACTCTTCTTACTAATGAAGCTACACCAACTGGAATTTTCAACGATTCAGCTTTCTTCACCCTCGGTAAGTCTTCTAATGATTCCTCTGGAGCTAATTTTGCTCTGGAAATAGCTGACACTTCAGATCCAACTTTTTCTGACAAATCTGTAGAAGGATATTCAGAAGCAACAGACACTAAAACTATTAAAGTTGCAATTTCTGAAGCTGGAACATACGAATTAGGCTTTGGAATTGTAGATTTAAGCGACACTATTGTTGATTCTGGAATACTAGTAGATGATGTGAAGCTAATTTCCACTGGTGTGGGTCCTTTTTCATCACCCAGTGTGGAAGGTACTCAAACTGAAAGTGACGGTGCTATTACTTCCGACGTTGATTTCACTTTCGGAAATAATGGCTTTGAACCTGTTAGCGGTTCTTCTAACCCAGCACAGTAATTAAATTCGCGAATTGTTTTGCAGTAGTTCTTTTATAGGGCTATGTAGCACCTTTAAGTCATTTTTAGTATCAAAAAACCCGGTTTTTTAATCGAAACTGGGTTTTTTGGCGTATCAAAAATGTGAAAATTTGGTAGGAAACCTAATTTATCAATAACTAGCGAATCTGAAAAACATGGCTTAAACCATAGAAACTTTGATTAAATTAGGAAATTGCATTTGCAGTGATAATATGATATTTGATTTATGGTTAGTTATTTTACTTAATACATTTGTGTAACAATTAAAGGAATAGTAGAGTAATTTATAACACTAATTTAATTTCCTACTGATTAGTTGAACCAATGTAGGATTTTATCTTTTGCTAAAAGTTAGCCATATTAGTTTCGATTACATCTAATCGAGCAGCACCATTTTCTGTTTTTTGGAGTCAGAGCTTCTAAACCTTAGTTTCTAGTCTCAGATTGGAAGGACAAGAGTTCTGACTCTTATTGACAATGATGCAATATCTGAATTAAATCAAACTTCTCGGCTTTCTGATTTTAGATTCTGTTCTCAGAAAAGACAGATTCAGTCTAAAATTATTAGTTCCTCAGATTTATTTCCACTTGCTAATCTAAAATCCAAAATTGATTGACTAATTATTTCCACGATAATTAAAGATGAAATTCGCGAATCGCTGGTTTATTGTTGGTATTGGTTTTCTCGTACTTATAGTTTTTGGTTTCGGGGGCTATCAAATTGGTCGCTTTTTTTTAACCGAACCTACAGAAAATAATTTGGCAAATAAAAAACCTGAAAAGGATAATAAAGTAAAAACAAGCTTGGGTAACTTTCAGGAACTTGAAGGTACATCTTATTTAATGGCACCTGTTAATTCCTTACCAATTTCTCGTCACAATTCTGACGATAAAAAAGAATCAACTATTCGTAATTATTTATTTGTCAATGGTAACGATAAATCAGCAGTCAAATTAGTCTCTCGAAATGACTTTTTGTTTCTCAATGCTCAAGAAGTAGCTTTAGAAAGACGTGATGATAAGATTGTTCGGGGAATCTGGTACGAAGTAGTTAAAGCTGATAGCAATAATGATAAACGTTTAGATAGTAATGATAAAAAAACTATCGCAGTTTCTGATGTTTCCGGAAGCGAGTATACGGAAATTATTAGCGAAATTGATAGGTTATTAGGTTCGCATCAAAAAAATTCTACTACTTTATTAGTATTTTATGAACTCGATGGTAGAGAATATGTTGGCGAGATTAATATTCTCAGACGTGTACTAGTTGAAAATGTTGTGTTACCTGTAATTGCAGAGTAGTAAATAGGGAATAAAAAATAGAAAATAATCTGTGATAATGCGTTTTTTTATCAGATGCTTTATTACAGTTAGTTGGTAAAATGTCTTGTTTTTGAATAGGAAGCATCCCAATTTTGACATTTGAAATGATTGGGATATTTCCTTAATATTGGTTTGTATAGTGGTTCCAAAAAAGAAACATACGACAGTTTAAGTCATTTTGGAGGGGGT
>CAKZYM010000889.1 GCA_937884685.1 uncultured Calothrix sp. | reverse complement strand
TAATTTTGATTCCGAAACCAAAATTCCAATTGTTATAGTTCCTTTTGTAAACGGTCAAAATCTTGATAAATTAAACTCCCATGTTTTATCTCAAGAAACTCTACATACTAATAAATACTCCAATGACGATATTTGTCTTTTAGCTACCAAGTCAGCAATTAAAAGATTCAGCATGAAAGAAATTCAAGAAATGGCTATGTTTAATTCTTTTGGAAACAAGTCAATTTTTACGACCGAAACAATTTAGACATTCAATTCATTTGAATTACATTTTTTTTGATGGGTAGGGAATTGACTACAACAAAATTAATTGACCAATGCGTTTTAGTACACTTAGTACTTGTTGAAATTCTGCATCGCGTTCAATTGATAATGCATAAGAACGAGCGTATTTTGGTTTTTCTTGCTGAACTAGTTTGACAAAAACAAACTCTCTACCGTTGACAAGTAACCCAAAAGTTGATTGTTCAGTATTGGGAGTATTAAGCATATAAGCAAGTGCTTGGGGTAATGCAGTTAAGACATCAAATTTAGTGCTTTTAGATTCAATAACTAGCACCCAAAGACGTTTTTGAATTACTAAAACATCAATATTACCTTTGACTATTATGCTTTCGTCTTCCGCAGAAATTTCGGTAGATTTTTCTGTTTCTATTTCATAAGGTGGCTGATAAAAACCTGCTAAATCTAACAATGGAGATAGCACTACCATCTTCACTGCTTCTTCTGACATTGGACGATATTTAGTTAAATTTAAATAGTTGCTTTTAACTCTTTCTAATGATGATTTTTCTGCATCATTCAACTCAATAAAATCATTTGTCCATTCTGTAAAAAACTCAGCATTTGTAACTAATTGCAACCCAAATTTTTCTTCTAATTCATAAAGACTAATATCCCGTGCTTGTATTGTTTGCACCATAATTTTTAAGGAATAAGAAATACATTACTTTTATATATCATTCTATTATTCTAGAACGTAAGTTATCGGAAAGCAATTATGGAAAATGTTTATACAGATTTTTCTCAAACCAGCTATCCAAGATAAAGTACGCGACTAACAAATTAATTATCTAATTTTTGACCCGATAAGAGAGGTAATTGTGCAATGGATAAATGGGATAGGTTTTCTAACACCTTTACTTTTATATTCCGCCATTTTCAATTCTTTATTCATCTGATAAATTTGTAAATAACGATTCTAAATCTTGACGACCACTAACTACTCGCAGAATTTCAACTCCATCATCAATGATTTGGTAGATAATAATATATCCATCTAATGGTAAACCACGTAACGAAGGTTTTATATAACCATAACTGCGTCCCATTTTGGGAAAGTTAGCGAGATTTTTGCACTTTTTATTAAACTCTTTAAATAGCTTTTCTCCTGTTTCTAGATTGCGTGTGAGAAAATAATCCGCAATTTGATTTAAATCTCTAGTTGCAGATGGCGAAATAATATAATTACTCATTCTTGTAACTCACGCGCTTTTTGAAATCTTTCTAATATCTCCGTTACTACGGTTTCTCCGTCTAAACCTTCCCCACGTTCTAGTTCTGCAATAGCAACATCAACTTTTTGACGGGTTTCTTCTATCCATTGAGCATATTCATCATTTAACTTTTCTAGCAGTCGAAATGCTATATCAGCTACTTCTTCTGGATTTTTATATTTACCTGTAGCAATTTGCGCTTGGATGAATTGTTCGTGTTCTGGCTTGATTTGGATATGCACAACTTCCGTCCTTATTAATAAAAGCAGCTTTACTCTTGTTCTAACAATTTCAGCATATACGAGGTAATTCTTTCTTCTAAGAGAGGCTTCCACATTCATGTCAAGTATCTTAGGTATGAAACAATGCCCGGATTTGGGATTTTGTTTCTGGGATTACTGAGATTATATTTTGTGGCTAAAGGTAGCTTTTTTGACTCGCGCACTAGATTATTTGTCTGTACAATCCGTTTGGCGAAGCCTGCGGCATCAGGTTGTTGTAATAATACGGAAGCATTTTGTTTGATAAAAGACGTTGATATCAAGAATGAACCTTTTCGATAGCAACAATGACAATGCTGCATTTTAAAGTAATTATGGTTAAATTTTAACCGTAGCAATCAAAATGTATTTTTGCTGACTTGTTGTAATCTTCCTTATTTGTAACAATAACAACAAATATCCCACCCCCTAACCCCTACCCGAAAATGGTAGGGATAATTTAAAGCATTTTAAGCGCAGTGATTTTATGAACCAACGCAAGCGACGCAAAAGTATTAAAGAAAATCTTAAGCAGCGTCAGCAAAAAAGCTTTGTTGGACGGGAAGAACAAGTAAATTTTTTTCGTAGTAATTTAGTATTATCTTTAGAAAGTGACCAGCGTCGCTTTATTTTGAGTGTTTTTGGTCAAGGTGGTGTGGGAAAAACTACGCTTTTGAAGCAGTTTCGTAAAATTGCATCCGAGAATAATTTTGCAACTGCTTTAAGTAATGATGAGGAAACAAGTGTTCCGAAAGTGATGGCTAGGTTGGCTCAACAGTTTGAAAATCAAGGTCATAAGCTAGAAAAGTTTAGCGAACGTTATAAAGTTTATCGTCAAAAGAAGCAGGAATTAGAATCAGATCCAGAAGCACCCCAAGGATTTTCAGCATTTTTAGGACAAGCTGTAGCTAAAGGTGGTTTGAGGTTAGCGAAGGAAGTACCTGTTGCTGGTGCGGCGATGGATTTTGTAGATGCGGATGCATTTGCTTCTCAAGCAGGAGAATGGGCTTCTTTTGTGGCGAAGAAGTTGACGAATAAAGATGAAGTACGTTTGGTACAAGAACCATTGGAAGTTTTGACACCACTGTTTTTAAAAGA
>CAKZYM010000888.1 GCA_937884685.1 uncultured Calothrix sp. | reverse complement strand
TCAATGCTTCTAAATCTGTAGAAGTTAGCGGTATTGGAGAAGGTTCGCGCAATCCTAGTTTAATTATCTCTTCAGCAAATATTTTAGACGAAGTTCTACGAAAACGTCTTGGATTACCTGATAAACCATTTGGTGATTCGGGAAACGTAACTATCAATACACCTCAATTAAGCGTTACAGATAGTGCTTTAGTCAGCGTGAGAAATGATGGTTTTGGCAACGGTGGAACATTACAAATTAATGCAAATTCAATTAATCTTGATAATCAAGGAGGTATAACTGCTGCTACCGAATCGGGAGAGGGTGGTGATATTAGTTTGAATTTACAAAACTCATTAGTAATACGTCGTGGTAGTCTAATCAATACAGAATCATTAGGTACTGGTAACGGTGGTAATCTGATTATTAATTCTCCGATAATTGCTGGTTTTGAAAATAGCGATATTATTGCTAATGCTATTGAAGGAAATGGTGGAAATATTGATATTACAACTCAAGGTATTTTTGGTTTAGAATTCCGAGATGAACTAAGCGAATCAAGCGATATTACAGCAAGTTCTCAATTCGGTGTTAGCGGTAGTGTAGATATTAACAATATTGGAATTGACCCCAGTTCTGGTTTAGTTGAATTAAACCTAGAATTATCGGATTCATCCCAACAAATTGCGTCTGGATGTTCTAGTAATACCGAAAATACTTTTGTTTCAACAGGAAGAGGTGGAATTGCAAAAAATCCTAACGAACAGGTTGATGCTAATTTAAATTGGTCGGATATTCGCGATTTATCTGCTTTTCGTAAACAAACTAATAATAATTCTGAAATAACAACTATTTCAAATCAACCAGCCATTGTAGAAGCAACTGGTTTTATCCGTAATTCTTCTGGAGAAATTGAACTTGTTGCTGTTGAAAATACGCCTTCAAAAATTAAACAAACTCCCGACTGTAGTGGGAGATATACGTAATAACACTAATTTTTTTTTGTTTTGTTAGTAGAAAAATAAAACAGGGAATGATAACTTCAGAAATCAAAAGAAAATTCTCGTTAAAAATTCACATATAGCAGTTCTCTACTGGGTAAAAACCTACAAAAAACTCCCCTCTCCCTTAATAGGTCGAGGGACTGGGAGTGAGGTTTACCCGTAAATAGTTATCAAAAATATTACTATGATTTATCTTTGTAAAAAACGCCGCTGGTTGTATATCAGTCTCAGTTTATTAAGTCTATTTTCGGTCGTAATATTACCTTTATTTTGGAATATTAGTTCTGTTGTTGCTTATGAAGCAGATTCTTCAAATGTAGCTGTTAAAGCCGAATCTGTAGAATTAAATTCATTAGAACAAGGAAGAAATCTTTATCGTCAAGGACGTTTTGCGGAAGCTGCTAATGTTTGGGGGAAGGTCGCTAAACAATATCAAATGCAGAACGATACTTTAAATCAAGCTTTAAGTTTGAGCTATCTTTCTCTAGCTCAACAAGAACTCCAGCAGCTAGATAATTCACAAAAATCAGTTAGCAAAGCTTTAGAATTATTAAAAACTGCCAAACCCGTTCCCGATGCGATTGTTTGGGCACAGGTTTTGAATACTCAAGCTGGTTTACAACTACATACCGGTAAAGCTAATGCAGCATTAGAAAGCTGGAAGCAAGCACAGAAATACTACGAACAAGCAAAAGATAATGTTGGAAGTTTTGGTAGTCAAATAAATCAGGCTCAAGCTTTGCAAAGTATGGGGTTTTATCGTCGTTCTAAAAAGCAGTTAGAAGCGATAAATAAAAATTTGAAAAAAATGCCAGATTCGGAAATCAAGGTAAGTGGTTTGCGAAGTCTGGGAGTAACTTTACAGTCAATGGGAATTTCTAAAGACAGTCAAGAAGTTCTGATTCAAAGTTATAAAACTGCGGAAAAAATTAATGCAGATAATCAAGTCAGCAGCATTTTACAAACCTTGGGTAAAACTGCTATCGATTTACAAGACCCCGACGATGCTTTGATATTCTTTGAAGAAGCAGAAAAAGCAGCTAATAATTCTCAAGATAAAATCGGGTCACGCTTGAAAAAATTTAAATTATTTGCTGATTATGGTGTTAATTCTCGTGCAATTGCTTTAGCTCCCCAACTATTTCAAGAACTCAGAGAATTACCTCCAAGCAGAACATCTCTCTACAGCAGAATTAATTTTATCGCTGCTTTTGCTAAATTAGAAAATCCCCTACAGCTAATACCTTTGAACGATTTGGCTCAAATGCTGGCAAAAACTGTAAAAGAAGCACGACAAATCGAAGATAAGCAAGCAGAAGCTTATGCTCTCAAACAGTGGGGTGAGTTTTATCGTTTTACACAACAGTTTTCAGAAGCAGAAAAGTTAACTCAACAGTCTTTAGATATAGCTCGTCAACTGCAATCAGAAGATATTATTGCTCAATCAGCTTGGGAATTAGGACG
>CAKZYM010000887.1 GCA_937884685.1 uncultured Calothrix sp. | reverse complement strand
GGATAGATTGGTGAGTTTTATTGTTAGTAAAGCGAGGGGGTTGGTTAAAAGAGTCAAGAAATTTGCTAATCAAACCAAGAATAAGGTAAAGGGTTTTATCAAGGGTTTAGTTGATTGGGCATCATTCAAGAAAAATTTCACAACAAAAGATGGGAAAACTCATAAGCTTTTCTTTAAGGGTAAGGGAAACAAAGCTAAATTAACTGTTGCCAGTAAAGAACAAGAAGTGAAACAATTTTTAGAACAACGTGCAGAAGTAGGCAGTGATAAGAAAGCTTTAACAAACGCCAAACAAAATGTGACGCAAATCTATGCCAAGAAAAACAAACTATCGGATCTAGATAAGCGATATACTGAAGCTATTGCACCGGGACAGAAAGTTCCAGCGACCCAATTAACATCTCTCAAAGGTAAAATCAAATCTCTAATTGAAGAACTTGCTCGGCAGTTTGGTGAATTGAAAGGCAACTTGGTCACCATAGGTATTGACAATCAAAGTCCTGAAACACTTCAGTCTAAAATAAATCACAACTCCTCAACACACCCCACAGAAGCCATAGCTGAACCTTTAACAGCTTTACCAGGAAATACTGAAGGTAGCAATTCAAACAGTATTGTTAAATTACCAGCTTGGCTCTACCTCGATAAGATAAATAATGTAAATCGAAATAATGATGGTTCAATCTATAACGAATTCAAAAGAATGCACCTAATTCATGATCGAATGCATGGACCTGCAAACAAGGCAAATCTTGTTGCTGGTACAGCGAAAGCCAATACAGATCATCATACAAATGTTGAAGCAAAAATTTTAACAAAGCTGTATCAGCCTGGCACAATTATGTGGTATAAGGTCGAAGTTACATATCATAATCCGCCACATCAAAACTTTGGTCACTATTTCAAATGTACCTGGGGAAAGATGAAGTGGGAGAATAACAAAGCTGTTAAAGATGGTCAATTAGGAACACATACAGTAGTATCACAGCCTCCAGAGACTCTTAAGACTTCAGCGGGGGGATTAAATACGAAGATTCATGGCAAAGGCAGAACACAACTTCAAAGGATTCTTTTATTTTCTCAACATAGAGCCCGTAGAATTGCGAAAGCCTGCGGTGAATACAAAACTTTAAACGTATTCAATGCTATGGACGCATATTATTCTAATGCAAGTAATTTTTATACAGGTGATGGGAAAAAACGTGCATACTCAGATTTTCTAAAAGGTGACAAACAATATATCCAGCAGCAAATGAAGAATAAGCCTAATGGATACACAATTGACTTAACACCATAGATATCATTTATGAATGAATATTCTTATTTTTCAATGCTACAAAATTTGCAGTCTAAACTAGATAGGAACCCTACATTAGAAATTGAGAAACTTCAATTAAAACCTGGACCTGGTTATAAAAAAATTAGTGATTTCCTACAGAGCATAAATTTTGAAGCATCAGATGAAGTAACTAAATTCTATGGCGAGATTGAAAGTGTGTACTTTGAATGGAAGTCAAAAAGAAATGCACCTATAGAGTATTTAAAAGGTGACACTTCAGTTTTTGGGAGAATCGAGATATTAAGTCTTGAGAATACTTTGTTTGGAATAAATAAATCAAAAGGTTGGAAAGATGTCATATGGTTTGAAGATATGAGTTCAAGCGACCTCGAATTTTACCAATCCATTCGACCATTTGACTTCTACTTTCCCGACCAAGGCGAAATGACGTGTTTCCAAGTCATTAATAATACTCTTGATGATAACCTATTCCTTTACGGTGATGAAATAGGCTTATCCAATATGAATATTGGAATAAAAAGATATGTAGAATTTTTGGCTAAAACAGGAGGAATAATGTTTTGGCAACAAGCACTTATATTTAAAGGTGGCAATGAAAGAAAAAGGTTGAGATATTACATGCCACTTGTGTTGGCTAGTAGTTTGGATTAAGGAATATTCGCGGACTAGTTTATGTACATACATTTAATGGTAATTCAAATTTCAGTTTTTTATTTATCAAAAAATGAGTGACCAAATTAAAAACTTCTCTTTCTCAAAAGAGCTAACCTTAAACAACTCTTCTAATCCTCTAACCATATCCATAACTTCCCTGTCGCTCCCCAAACAAGACAACGAAATTATCGAATGTCGTCTTACCTTCAGCGTCAACCCCGAACTCTACCACCACATCTACAACGAACAACTATTTAACCTCAAACCCGAATTATGCAGTAATTTGTCCAATGGTGAATTTAGATCGGAACCAAACATCGAAATCACAATCCGTTTAAAACCCGAATTACTACCACATCTCACACCAGACGATGATGTACTAACCTACCTCAAAAACTTCAACCAAGAACAACCACGACACCCAATCTTTTCCACTGACAATTGGTTTGCTTTACAAGTTAAACAGCAGCGCTTACCTGTAGCAACGGGATATCGAACTTTTTGGGATTATTTAAGTCCCTCTACAATGAATGCTGACATTGCTGATAGTGAAGAAATCAACAACGCTATTTTTCAATTTTTCCAAGATTGGGCTGACAGTAGCTTGTCTGAAGTCACAGAATCAGCAATTTCTCAAGCAGTTGAGGAAGTGACTAAGGGATTTGAAGAATTTGTTGATAATAGTGTTTCAGCAATCAGCGAAGACGCAATTTCTGAGATTGTTGAGGAAATAACCAAGGCTTTTGTTGAATTGGATGATGTTAAAAACTCTCAAATATACCAAACACCATCTCAACAAAATATTTTCCAAGCGATACTTAATTTTTTCACAGAAGACGATTGGTCTTATACCAAGATTAAAACACAACCAACTTTACACCTAGCTTTCCAAGGTAAAAACGGAAAATGGGACTGTTACGCTAAGGCCAGAGAACAACAGCAACAATTCGTTTTTTATTCAGTTTCCCCCGTAAACGTCCCGGAAAACAAGCGTTTACCCATCACAGAATTCATTACCCGCGCCAACTATGGCATGATTATGGGTAACTTTGAATTCGATTTTACGACTGGAGAAATCCGCTACAAAACCAGCATTGACGTTGAAGGTGATAACCTTAGTTTTGCATTAATCAAACAAATGGTTTACGCCAATGTGATGATGATGGATGAATATTTACCGGGAATTATGGCTGTAATTGAACAAGAAGTGGAAGTAAAAGAAGCGATTTCGTTAGTTGAAAGTCGTTAGGTTAAGTTGAAAAATGTTCACTGCTAGGTGTTTACGTATGCAATAGAAATCGCAACTAAAGCTCGTAGGTTGGGTTGAAGAATGTAGACGCGAAGCTGCTTCTCGCAGAGTAACCCAACATTCTTGGGGATTATGCAACATTAAGATATTTATTTGAGTATCCCCTCAAAATTTCGGGGTAGGTGGTTACTGAGGCATCCATGACCAACCAAATGGATTGGAAGAAGACTTCTCCTGAATAATTATCCCCAAAGGTGGAATACTTTTAATTTGAGAAATGCGATCACGCATATACTCATAAAAGCTGATACCCAATTTACGAGTAGTGTCAACAAGGGACATGAAAATATCCCACGCCTTTGTTCCTTGTTCCGTCTGGGTAGCATAACTGATGTTACGTCGTTGCACCATAGTTCTAGCAGCTAACTCCGCAGGGTTGTTATGCAACGGTAATTCTGGATGCTCCAAAACAAGAAGCAACTCCAGGACTTTTAAAGCAGTTAATCGTTTTCGCTCATCTAACTTCTCGTAACCTGTTTTTTCAGTAAAAAGTGTCCAAAATTCGAGTTCGAGTTCGTAAGCTTTTTCCTGAGAAGGAGAATCTCGGTAAGCTAACAATTTTCGGTAATAATTCCAGAATCGTTCCAGAAAATCATCTAAAAGTTTTTGGTGGCAAGCCACAAATGGACTTAATTTTTTGTAATGTCGTCCTTCATGTACCCAACAAAGAGCCAAATCCAAGGTTATTGACTTAAACTGGGGAGCATCATCGCATAGTAAAGTTTTAATTACGGGAATGGTTGATTGCTGATGATAAAATGCAATTGCAGCTGCTTCATATATGCGAGTACGATGTTGAGAACCTATTTTACTCAAATACTCATCAATCAATTGATTCAGTTCAGTTTCGGTAAAGGCTTGTTGCTGAGGTAATAATTTGAGTTGATTAATCCACTTGCTTGGAACTTTAAAAGTCTCTAGAAGCTCATAGGTCAAAGAGTTGAGAATAAATTCAAGCGACCTAGTATTTTGAAATACTTTTAATACACTTAAACGGTCTTTGTTTCGTGTTGTTTGGTAAATTGTATATAAAGGGTTGCAAATCACATTCGTTGTATGGTTCACTCCCCCCACACGCGCACCTGTTTGGTCAAAGTGTTGCCAAGGACTGCTTTCTAGACCCGACTCATATACTTCTTGATACTCTATAACAAAAACTTCTTGATTTTTAATTAATAAATTCGATAAATATCCTGCACTCATTGAAATTCCAATATCTTCCAAAAATTCCAGAAGCTTACCTTGGGTCATATTTCCGCCGTAATACAGACTCATTACTAAAGCTTTTATTCCCGGACCAAATTCTCCATCGTAACCATCTGGTAGGGACGCTAAATAAGTTTTTCCTGTTTGAGGTGAGTAATATTTTTGCTTGCGGAATAACACGTTATCTGTTTTAAGTAGAATGTCTTGAATTATTACTTCTTCATAACCCTTGAATTCTGCATCTGCTGGTAATTTTTCTTTCGGGTAAGTAACTATCTCTTGTCGATCTATTTTTATAGTCTCGCTTTTACTTCTTTTATGATGTTCTACTGGAGTTTTTCGCTCTTTTTCTGACGAGTGGTTGTTTTTAAACCCTTTCTTCTTATTAGCTTTTATATCTGGTTTACCTTCTTCACCCTTAAGACGGTTGTTTTCGTCCCGCAGTTTTTGGTTTTCTTCTCGTAGCTCTTTTATTTCTAAGTGTTGCTGTTCTATCAAATTTAGTAATATTTCTACTGTCCGACGCATTGACTCATCTGCAATCTCTCTGGTGTCGATAGTTTGCAGCAGTGAAGATACTAAATTCTCAGCTCCGGATTTTTGCGTCATGCCTCATATTTTATAACGCAGTGTGTACCAATTTACATTCTGATTTTTTATTTCTACCCCGACTTACCGAGCGGATACATTTAAACACTTAAAATTAATGCAAAGAACTACTAATGGGACGGACCACTATTAGTTCATTCCCACCCGTTTTAATGGGTTATTTGAAGACTAGATTCCTTTTAAATTAAAGGTTTGAGCCATAAGTTAACTCACTATAATTAATGAAAAGGAGTACTATTATTTCAACCACATCAATATTGAAGGGCTAAAAGGTTTGTCGTAAGCGATTTATCGCTCTTATTTAAAGCTGTTGAAGGACTAAAATACTTACTACGAATCTTGATACACCCTAAAAAAAATTATTATAATTCAATCCGAATCGTTTTAATCCCATCTTCTACATTGA
>CAKZYM010000886.1 GCA_937884685.1 uncultured Calothrix sp. | reverse complement strand
TATTGAACCATTACCAGCATTAAATTCAGAAGATAAAATTTGGGCTGATACTTTGTTAAAGGAGAAAGATTTGCGTAGTTAAGCTTTAAGATATTTTGCAACTAATAACTATTAACAGAAATAACCTGTGTAGCAAGAACCAATCTGTCGAAAATTTGCAGAATAATATAGCGAAATTGCCGGAATATTCTCTTCATCTACCCACAGTTTTAATGCTGTATATTCTTGAAGTAGTTCTTTAGCTAAAAACGCTAATAGCTTTCGAGCTAGTCCCTGTCTGCGAAATTCGGGAAAGGTGAATGGTGCTACTACTAATGCATAATTTTTTGTGGGATTGTATCTGATAACGGAAGCAATTTTTCCAGACTGTTCCAAAACAGCTATCTGATGTTTTTTAATTAAACTATTCCAATCACGATTTAAATTTCCATTACCGCGCTCTTTAATATATGCTTGTTCGTAAGCTATTAGTGTAGGTTTATCTTGTAGTGTGGCCCAACGACTTTCATAATTATCTTTACTATCAGATAGCGGCTGAGTGCAAATCATCACTGTTTGGTCATATTCTTTTTCTATTTGATAATGTTCGAGTATCAACGGACGAATCCACTGTTTAACTTGACTCGAAGTAATAATTTTCTTGGGTAAACCGCATTTTTGAACGAGGGAAAATAATTTTTGGGTAGTAATTTGATTGATACTCTCAAAAGAGGTCTGAGTATTTTGAGAATTTATCATCACTGCTCCTTGAATATTATCCGGAGTTACCTTTTGATTTATGGATGGTTTGTAGGAAATAGCTATTAATTCTCCAGTTTTATCGGGAACGATTTTACCTTGAAGAACAAGATTCAGAGCATATTCTAAATCTGGATTTATAAGATGATATTTTTGAAACCAGTTGATTGCAGCTTGAATTTGTTGATGGGAAGGGAATATGATAATTTTATTGCTATTAATTTCATGCATAAGTTAAGCGTTTTTGTAAATGGTTAATTTACTCCAATTACACAATTTTTTGCTTTTGCTACCTGACAAAGACTATTAATAATGATATTTACAGGCAGCAATAATTATTTCGGTATCATTGATAGTATAAACTAACCTATGTTCTTCATTGGATTTTTATCTTAGTGTAATTTACACATTAAACAAAAAAGCTTTCCTTGAAGTGTATATTATCAAGGGACAGTTGAAGTTTAAAGCTTTCTTGAGACCTACATCGAAAAGAAGGAAGTTGAATAAAATTATCTATTCTGCGAGAAGTCACTTCTTTTAATATTTTTTCCGAATCAGATAATATAGCTAATTTGAGATATTCGGGAAGACAACTATTTTCTGAATCTGGATAAATTCGCACTCGAACACTTATTTGCTCTTTCTCTTCTGGTTTCAGCGCTACTAACATTAATACAGATTGATTTTCAAATTCAAATCGTTTGACAGCTTTGAAAATCTCTTCTCCTGAGAAACAAGTATTATCCTTAAAACATGGATTTAAACTTCCTGACGATTGATTAGCTATCAGCGATTCTAAAGTTTTCCAACCTTGCTGTACAAAATCTTCAAACCATTCGTTTAAGTCGATTGGTGGTGTAACTTGCTGTAAATATTGGGGAAATTCTTCTAACGGACGCAATTGATTAAGCGGTAATTCCTCTGTGGCAACTTTTGGTGTAAACCCTAATAAAGTTGCTGTTTGCAAATCTTCATCAAGCTGTACTGCAATATAACCAATTCGTCCCATCCAAACTTCTTGAGGAATATAAACAAACTCGCTATTTGGTAAAACAACTTTGCATTCTAACTTACCGTGGTTTATTACTTCTAAATCGGCGATGTCTATAAAACTTTGCATTACTACGTCGTAGCTATTACTTGCTTTCCAGTTCGTTTTAAAACCCAAGCACTGTAAGTAATGATTTACAGCATAGATTGCTAGAGTATTGAAATAGACTTGTTCTGACTTTTGCAGGTTAGAATGATAGCTGCAAAATTTTTCGGCTAATTTATTGGATTTTTGAGTTAAATTAACGCTGAAAGTGAATGGTGTTTGAATTTGATGTCTCATGATTTTTATTGCTGTTTCGATAACCTGTTTTTCGTTCACTTATTCTTGGATATATTTTCTAATTTCTGGTGCAATTTTCTGTAAATTACGTTGAAAGAAATTGCTCAGAGCGGGAATTCCAATATTAAGAGTATTTGATAGTTCTTGCCAACTTATTCCTTCTAAACGTTTTAGAACTATAAATTGAAATGTAGCTTCTGGATACGCTCTAATATGTTTCTGTAAAAGTTGATGGGGGTCGGTTTCTAAATACTCTCGAATTTGTTCTGATAGAGAATTTTCTGAGCCTAGTTGAGGGATTTTTTCTATTTCATCATCTGCATTATTCAGTTTTATAAATGCTGGCAAAGATTGTTTTACCATTTCATATAAAAGTGAGTTGGCTGCAAGAGGATTTGTGATTATCAATCGTGATATTAAAAAGTTAACGGTCAAAAATAATAATATTTTGGAACTTACTATACAGGGTAGCAATTTTTTAATTTCTAAGGTCAGCCAAAAATTTAGTTTTTCTTGATTAATATTTTTGATTATATTAGTTAATTTATACTTATTTTTAATAATCCTAACGTTTAGTTTTTGGATAAATGGGTCATAATTCTCTACGCGATATTTTTGTCGCAATATCATGTCAAAGCGAAAATTTAACCAAGCTGTAAATTTACCTTTGTGAGGATTATATGTATGTATATTTCGATAAAGCCAAATCCACAGTTCGTTTTTAGCTTCTTCATAAATATCGCTATAAATATTAGCTTTGTGCAATAGCTTGTCAGATAACAACACTAAATTAGTTAACACCCCAAAAGCATATTGCCATTCTTTTGTTAATGGCTGATGCCTTTGTATTTCTAAAGCTAATTGCTGTAATATTGATTCATTGACTACTTTTTGAAAGACCCTAGTTCTTAATTCGTTTACCCATGTTTCCATGGGAAAATTTATTAATCGGTATTTGTCAAAATTTAAGGCAATATCTTCGTATAAATACTGCTGTAATGCTTGGTAAATATCGAGATAAACACCATCAAGAGAATTTAGCGAGCAGCGAAAAAGACTGCATGGACGGAGTATTTTTTCAACTAGCGTGACTATTGCTTCTTGTCTTTCCCTTGTTTGAGATGGTGAGTTTTGTATTTGGATTACGAGCTGCTTTAGTCCATCCATATATAAATCGAGATGCTTCACTAACAAATCTTCTCAATATTCTTGTTTTAATACAAAGCTTAATAAAAGTTCATATTTATTTTTTTGTATAAAATCCAGAATTTTGGAGTGATTAGGGAGTCGATTTTTGTATAGAAATTTGGGTTATCTTTTATCAGGTTTGGTAAAATTATTCTGAAATAATCAATTATTTCTCCCAAATCATTCCGACCTCAGCACTATTTTGAAAAATCACTGGTAACCAAGTCGCGTAGGGAAACTCATTTTGCAAACTTTCTAATCTCTCTCTTGCTTCTCTAACTGAAGTATACAAAGACTTACCGCTAGAAAAAGCATTCAGAAAA
>CAKZYM010000885.1 GCA_937884685.1 uncultured Calothrix sp. | reverse complement strand
CTTGGCAACCCACTTGATTCATTCCTTCGGACATAATATCCCCAGTGCGGAAACCTGTCTGTAATACTTGAAACACTGATTTTTCGATATAGTCTGCTGCATCACCTTGGTTTAAACCGTAGCGTAGCATCATAGCTGCACTCAAAATCTGTGCTAAAGGATTGGCTTTATCTTGTCCTGCAATATCGGGAGCCGAACCGTGAACTGGTTCAAATACCCCAGGTGCATTTGCTCCTAGACTAGCAGATGGTAACATACCGATACTGCCGGTGAGCATGGCTGCTGCATCGGAAAGAATATCGCCGAATAAGTTACCGGTGACGATAGTATCAAACTGCTTGGGAGCGCGTAGTAACTGCATGGCAGCATTATCTACATAAAGGTGGCTCAATTCAACATCTTGATATTCTTCAGCCAATTTAGTAATTTTATTTCGCCACAATTGGGATACATCTAAAACGTTGGCTTTATCTACAGAACAGAGTTTACCTCCTCGTTTTTGCGCTGCTTCAAAAGCGACTTTACCAATGCGTTCAATTTCCGCTTCGGTGTAAGCCATTGTATTTATTCCACGTTTTTCACCGTTTTCCGTCTCAAAAATACCTTTGGGTTTACCAAAATAAATTCCACCAGTTAATTCTCGAACCACCATAATATCGACCCCTTCAACAACTTCTTTCTTCAAAGTTGAAGCGTCAATCAACTGAGGTATGATTTTTGCCGGACGTAGATTTGCAAATAATTCTAAACCAGCCCGCAATCCGAGTAAACCAGCTTCGGGACGCTTATCCGATGGTAGAGAATCCCATTTGTAGCCACCTATAGCAGCAAGTAAAACTGAATCGCTACTGCGACAAGTTTTCAATGTTGCTTCTGGTAGAGGTTCCCCTGTTGCATCAATTGCAGCACCACCAATTAAAGCTTCTTGAAAATCAAACTGTATATCAAACTTTTTTCCTACGACTTTGAGTACATCTACCGTTACAGCCATTATTTCAGGACCGATGCCATCTCCGGGAAGTAGGGTAATGCGGTAGTTTTGAGTCATACGAGTAATAGATGCTTTTTATCAAAGTGCAGTTTTATATAATACCGGGCAACTGCACCTATTTGTAGGGTGTTGTTCTCCTTTTTATTTTGAACAGTTAAATCATTGTTCGCTATTGAAGCCTTATTTTTTTCAATCTAAATATATTTACTTAACTTAATATTCTTTTGTCAAAATATTTCGCCAAAAATGCGAGTAAACAGTACTTTAAAATACTTCATTCTGGTTGCATTTAAGTCCATATACTTAAATCATCAAATTTGTGTAAATAGAATTAATAATCCTCGAAATTACTAATGTCAAAACTGTAGGGAAAAGCTAGGTTGGTGAAAAAACACCAATACAATCTTAATTACCCTAAAGATAATGGTAAAAGAATTAGCCATTCGTACTAGTGGACTATACAAGCAGTTTGATAAACATATAGCTGTAAATAATCTTGATTTAGAAATCGGTGAAGGTG
>CAKZYM010000884.1 GCA_937884685.1 uncultured Calothrix sp. | reverse complement strand
AAATTTTCTGAAAGCTAAAAAAATAAAGTTGTTCTTTTTACGGTAAATTTTGATTACTTCTAATAACAAATTTTCGTTAAAAGGATACCCACTTAGTCTAGTCGAAGCTTAAACTCTTTGGCTGCGAATTGTCACTGAAATTTACGTCTTAATTCTATTAAATGGAATTTATACCTGATGATTTCAACTCAAAGAATAGTTTATTGCACGAATCCCCACTGTACAGACCCGGTTAATACTGTAGGTAATCGTCTTTGCGCTAATTGCTTTACACCCATTGTATACAGATATGTTTGGGCAGTAGATTCTAAAAAATATAATTTGGAACCGGGAGAAAAAGTTGCTTCTCGCTATGAAGTGATTTCACCTCAAATCTGGCTGGATACTCAGCCTATAGTTATACCCGAATCTCAAGAAAAATTACCTACAAATATTCTTCCCTATCTACGTCTACATCAATATCAATTACATATTCCTCATGTCTACGGTTTTACACAATTGCATCAAGATGAAGATAATATTCTATTGCTAGAAAATGCACCTATTAACGATAAAGGCAGCCTGCATCCAGCAATTACTGATGTATGGGAACATTCAACTGCTGTCAGACAGGTTTACTGGTTGTGGCAAATTCTGGAATTATGGAAACCTTTATCGGACTTGGGAGTTGCAGGAAGTTTATTAGTTCCAGAAAATTTACGGGTACAGGGTTGGTGCGTGCGTTTGGTCGAACTTATTGAAAATAAAACCGTATCATCTTTACAACAGTTGGGAGAATGCTGGCGACCGATTGTAGCTATTTCCCACACAAAAGTTAACAGTCCTCTGAAAAAACTTGTCAAGCAGATGTGTAGCGGTGTGGTTGATTTTGATGCTATTGAAGCCAGACTCAATCAAATATTGCTATCAGCATCCGCAGAATTACCTTTAACTTTAAGAACATTTGGAATTACAGATAAAGGACAGCAATTAACCAGAAATGAAGATAATTGTTTTCCTACTATTGCCGATTCTAAAGAAGATTCTTTAATTCCCAAAATATCTCTGGTGTGTGATGGTATCGGCGGACACGAAGGTGGTGAAGTTGCTTCCTCTTTGACCGTACAGTCAGCAAAATTGCAAATCAAGGCTTTACTTACTGAAGTTGCACAGCAATCCGAAATTGTATCCCCAAATCTAATAAAACAACAAATTGAAGCCAGTTTGAGAGTTGTAAATAACTTGATTTGCAATGCTAATAACCAGCAAAAACGCGAAAAACGAGAGCGGATGGCTACAACGCTGGTTATGTCGGTACAGATACCTCAAAGTATTATTACTACGGCTAATTGGCGTTCGGAAAATGCCTGCGAGCTTTATTTAGCAAGCGTTGGTGATAGTCGCGCTTACTGGATTACTCGTAACTACTGTCAGTTACTTACAGTTGATGATGATGTTGCAAAACGGGAAGTACTTCAAGGTCGTAGTCTGTATCGTAAAGCATTACAGCGTCCAGATGGTACTGCTCTAACTCAAGCGCTAGGTACTAAGGAAGGAGAATTTCTTCACCCCCAAGTCAGACGCTTTATTTTAGAAGAAGATGGAATATTGCTTTTATGCTCCGATGGCTTAAGCGACAATAACCTAATAGAACATTATTGGCGCGATTATATTTTACCAGTAGTCACGGGAGATATTTCACCCCAAGAAGCTGCTGATTCTTTGATTAAATTAGCCAATCAAAAAAACGGACACGATAATATTTCAGTTGTAATTACTCATTGTCGGGTAATTCCAGATTATTTAGCTATAGTTAGTCCCAAAGCTTCTGAAATTGAAGTTGTAGAAGGAGAAATATCACAAGAAGAACCAGAACTAGCAGAAAGTTCTCAAGCACTCTTAGATTTACGACTTTCCGAAGACGAACCTGTTGCAAATAAAGCTTCCACACCCGTCAAGAAAAGACAATTACGCAACCCAATAGTATTACTTGCAGGATTACTGCTATTTCTTTTAGTTGGTACCGCAGTTGGATTACTAGCATGGTGGTTGATTCAGCCTAAATCACTTAACGATACCTGTAAAAAACTTCCCCAGGAAGTGCAGGGGATTTGTCCTCCTTATTGAAGAGAGCTGAGGGGGAAGAGGGAGCTGAGGGGGTAGAGGGGGAAGAGAGGGTAG
>CAKZYM010000883.1 GCA_937884685.1 uncultured Calothrix sp. | reverse complement strand
TTTCAACTTCTACAAGAATAACTTTCGTCTGCTGTTGTGTTTGATAGCTCGTGTAACCTAAGACTCCAATACCCGTAAAAACTAAAGCCAAACCTGGAGGAACTACAGGTACCCAACCAGCTTGTACAATTAGCCCGTAACAAATAATTATTAAGCCAGATACAGTAATTCCAGATACTATTAATAAAAATACAGGTCTGCGTACTTTCCAGGCTAAAATACCGCCGAATAAAGACCAACCTAATACCCAAACAGCTTCGAGCCATTCAGGAAAATACCAAATTAAAGG
Organism: uncultured Calothrix sp.; assembly: GCA_937884685.1. Lineage (GTDB taxonomy): Bacteria > Cyanobacteriota > Cyanobacteriia > Cyanobacteriales > Nostocaceae > Rivularia. Next base: position 5,603 of record CAKZYM010000883.1, on the reverse strand, counting down.
TCTATTATCTAATACCGCGCTAATAAGTTGACTGGTTAATTGGGCATGAATAAGTACAGGAGAAACTGTATTTGAGTCGTTTCTTTCGGAAACACTATAAGGAGTTTGATATCTATTACTGCCACTGCGAGCCGTAATTCCAATAATAACTAAACGGTCTTTAAATAAATCAGGCTCAAATTTATCGGTTAAAACATCAGTTAAAGTAACAGTCCGAGCAAATCGGCGAGGATTGCGGTAATTAATTAAAATTTGAAAACCTTTATCATCAAGTTTGACATAGCCACCCGAATTTTCTTTTAAGCTATGAAAAATGGTATTACCTATACTAAAGACTTTATTGCTTTCGGGCTTATATTCAAAATTAATTAAATAATTTAATGCTAAAGTAGTCGCGAAAGAATAATCACTATTGCAACGACTATTGTTTAAAGATTTTTGAAATATTAAGCCTCGACGAATAACATTAGCACGGTCAAAAACAAAATCCCTAAAAGCTATATTATCCCCATTAAAATTAGCAGGTGGTGGCACTTCTGGTTCACCCATACTATCAAACGCACAAGTAGCAATTATAAATTCTTTATCTATTCCGGTTGCTAAATTAGTTTGTTGAGGACGCTTAATATGTAAACCAATAACAAGCGGTTCATAAGATTTAATTTTTTTCAACAATTGATTAATCGTTTCATCCGGTAGCGGATTATCATACTTCTGTAAATCTTCTTCTGTTACCGTTACCATTACAATTCGGTTATCCAATGGTTCTTGAGGACGTAAAGCCATCATGTGGTCGTAAACCCGCAACTCCCACCGCTGCAACCAACCTAATTCACGTGCCCCCAAAATCAAAACAGTAACACCCAAACTGGTAATAAAAATTGTTTTCCACCAGCTAGTAGGAGTCGAATCTTGAATAGAATTATCGCGGGTACCTTCTGCGACCAGAGGAGCTTGAGTATCATCCCTTTCAGATAAAGTACCCGGTCTATTGTTTAAAAATGCAGCACGAAAATTATCTAAAAGTCTCCTAATCACGGTACGGTGACAATAGCCTGAATTAATAAATCTACTTTTAATATAGTTGAGTATGAGAAATCAAGGAAAATATTCAGTTAATAAATATACAAAACAGTTAACAGTTATCAGTGACCAGTGAGCAGTTAGCAGTGAATAATTAGCAGAAGAATTATATTTTTATAGATATTACTCATAACTCCTTACTCTTAACCTTTAATCCAAAATCCGTCTTGGAAAGTTTGGGGTGTTGGTTTCCGTCCCCCAAACTTTCCGCAAAATCCAAAATCCAAAATCTAAAATCCAAAATAGATAGATGCATAAAATTTCCGGACGCTGGCAATTTGGGCTTTGTTTATCTTTAATAACTGTTATTCTATGGGGTGTTTTACCGATTTCCTTGTCGATTACGCTACAAGGGTTGGATGTCTATACCTTAACTTGGTTTCGCTTTTTTGTATCTTTTTGTTTGCTGGCTATTTACTTGAAAGCTCGCGGAAATTTACCGAGTATTTCACTATTACGCTCTACTTCCTGGAAGCTGGTAACTATTGCAACCATCTTTCTGGCAATGAACTACATTTTATTTGTCAAAGGTTTAGCTATGACTACTCCTTCCAATGCTGAGGTTTTGATTCAGCTAGCCCCTATATTAATGGGTTTGGGAGGTTTGGTAATTTTTAAAGAGCGATATAGCTTGCTTCAGTGGGTTGGTATAAGTATTCTAATTATTGGCTTGGTTTTATTCTTCAACGAACAGCTATCTAATTTGATTACCGCAAAATCAACATATTTGCTTGGTAGCGGTTTGGTAATTGTATCTGCGATTGCTTGGTCTATTTATGCTTTAGCTCAAAAACAGCTTTTGCAAAGTTTATCTTCGGCTCATATTATGCTGATTATCTATGGAGGATGTGCTTTAATATTCACACTATTTGCTAGTCCAACAAGAATTTTTACACTGAGTTATTTGCAGAGTGGAATGTTACTTTTTTGTGCTTTAAATACTTTAATTGCTTACGGTGCTTTCGCTGAAGCATTAAAACATTGGGAAGCATCGCGAGTAAGTGCGGCGTTAGCTTTAACTCCTCTTGTAACATTATTATCATCGTGGTTAGTATCAGAATTATCACCAAATTTGATTGCTGCGGAGCATTTTACAATATTAGGAATCATTGGAGCGATTTTGGTTGTATGTAGTTCTACGGCTATTGCATTAGGGAAAAGACAATAAGCTTTCATTTTATAGCCGTACTTCTACGTGTAATTAATATTATATTTATTGCGATTTTAAAGTTTAGCTTTATCTACTGAAGCAGATGTTTGTTTTATCTGTTATTATGTCATGGTAAACATCGAGAAACTAATTCAATCTATTTATAAGTAAGTAATCTAACTTAGCTATAAGTATGGTTGAGATGTAAAGCAGCATTCTACCTATCTACCTTCACAATTAAATTAATACGTTATTACTAAGGGCAATAATATTTAATACTATCTAGGGTGTCTAAACTACCAAACTGTCTGCCTATTTGAAGCACATTTTTTTGACACTATCTAGTGATGAACAGCTTGTTTAGTAAGTGGACTAGCAACTTGAGAAAATCTTGGTTGTTGCTGGTTCTATCTGTATTGCTATCTATTTTTGGTATCAGTAATTATGCTTGGACTGCTGAGCGAATTTATGCATCTTACTCGGCTTTCCAACGTTCTATTTCTATAAATACTTTGGAAAAATTCGCCGTCGATGGTGAAATTAGCGAGGAATTACGGGTGTATACGCAGTATTTAAAATCCGAAAAAATCGCGGAGCTAAGACAAGTTTTAACAAGTCAAATAAAGGTACATCCAGCAGCGGTTTCGCAATTTCTCTATACCTCCCAAGGGGAATTTATGCTGAAACGTTTAGGAGAAGTAATTACAACCGATAAGAGTGAAAGTGAATCAGGGTTTCATGGTTTACGCTCGGCTTTGATTTTAGCTGCTGCTGAACCCAAAGGTTTGACATTATTGAATATATTTCAGAAATATCCTAGTTCTAAAATTAACATCGATTTAGCTCGAACTATGCAGATAGCAGAGCAGTTAGAAACACTTGTAAACGAAACAAATAAGGCTGTCGCAACTGTTTCTGCTAAGTCTGATACAGAAGCTAAAATTCCTGCAACAGCTGGTATTAAGAGCTTACCTAACTTAAATCGAAGAGGAAGGTTTACAGCAAAAAAGCAAACCCTGAAGTTTTTTGACATATCACGTCGAAGATTGTTATCGACTGACATTTATCTTCCTGATATTCGCTCATCCGTACCGGTGATTGTAATTTCACACGGAATAGGTACCGACAGTAACAATTTTCGATATTTAGCTAATCATTTAGCAACTAACGGCTTTGCTGTGGTAGTTCCGAACCATCCCGGAAGCGATACCAAACAAGTAGAGTCTTTGATGAATGGGAGTGCTTCAGAGGTAGCACAACCCGAAGAATTTATTAATCGACCTTTGGATGTAAAGTTTGTCCTAGATGAATTGGAGAAACTAAATAAAACCGATTCCCGCTTAAACAACGTCCTCGATTTACAGCGAATTGGAGTATTTGGACAGTCTTTTGGTGGTTATACAGCTTTAGCTTTAGCTGGTGCAAAAATTAACTTAGAGAAAATACAGCAAAACTGCAACCAAAAAGCTTTAAAACAAACTTGGAATATGTCTTTACTGTTGCAATGTCGGATGCAGGAATTGCAACCAAACAAACCAGTAAAGCAATATAACTTATACGACGAGCGAATCAAAGCTGTCATAGCAGTAAACCCTATTACCAGCATCATTTTTGGTGAAACTGGCTTGAGTGAAATCAAAACTCCAGTAATGATGGTTGCTAGCAGCGAAGATACTGTTGCACCAGCTTTATACGAACAAATTTTACCTTTTTCTTGGATTAATAATCCTCAAAAATACTTAGTCCAGATGGAAGGTGCAACTCACTTTTCCGCAATTGGTGATGGAAAAGATAGTTCCGAACAAGTCGGAGTAACTGCAAAATTGATAGGTGACAACCCAAAACAAGCACAAAGCTACATCAATAAATTGAGTTTACCTTTCTTTCAAAGTCATGTATCCGATGAATCCCAATACCGTCCTTATCTCACAGCAGCTTACGCAGAAACCATTTCTACAAAGTCCATGAATTTAAGTTTAATTCAGGATTTAACCACCACCGAAATTGCTAAAGCAGTGAACAGCGAATAGGGCTTCGTAGTTGCGCTTACTCTGCGAGAAAGCGCAACTACAAACGAACTTTATAAGTGATTTGGAGTTATTATTTTATAGTTATCAACATTAATAAACACTGATAACTGTTCACTGTTCACTGATAACTGATTTGTTTGGTTTCTTAAATCTCGATAAACCCTTTGATTGGACTTCTCATGATTGCGTGGCGAAAACACGCAGACTTTTACGTATCAAAAAAATTGGACATGCGGGTACTTTAGACCCTGCTGCGACTGGTGTTTTACCTATTGCTATCGGTAGAGCGACTCGTCTTTTACAGTATCTCCCTTCGGATAAAGCTTATAAAGCTACGATTCGGTTGGGTGTACAAACTACCACTGATGATTTACAAGGAGAAGTAGTTCATCAACAGTCTGTAAGCGGGTTGAATTTGGAAACTGTAAAAATAGCCCTAGAAAAATTCCAAGGTCAAATTGAGCAGATTCCTCCGAGTTATAGCGCTATTCAAGTTGGTGGAAAACGACTTTATGATTTAGCACGTAAAGGTGAAAAAATTGAAGCACCGGTACGGAATGTAGAAGTATTCAATATAGATGTTTTAGATTGGCGAGAAGGTGATTTCCCTGAGCTAGATGTGAATATTAGCTGCGGTGGAGGAACTTACATAAGAGCTATCGCGAGGGATTTAGGTACGGTTTTAGAAACAGGAGGAACTCTCGCGGCTTTACAAAGAACTGTAAGTAGCGGTTTTAACTTAGCGGATAGTATGACTTTGGCTGAATTAGAAGCAAAGTTAGAAGCAGAAGAATTTCAGCCTATGGTCGCTGATGCACCTCTGAAGCATCTTCCTGAAATAACTTTACCCACCACCGAAGCGCGGAGATGGTGTATGGGTCAAAAAATTACCTTGGATAGTCAGGTATCGGAAATAGCGAGAATTTACGATGAAGAAAAGCTTTTTTTGGGAATTGGTGAATTGAAAGAGCAATTATTGGTTCCCAGAATGGTTTTGGAAGGAGTTTCTTGAATTTGACTGAATAGTAACAATAGCAATAATCGAATCTTCTCGCGACAGGTAGAACCACTCATAATTAATGTGGTGAAGTACTAGTGATTTGTCCCATTAAAAATGATGGTTAGACATCTAACCCGTCTGGGGTTGAAAACCCCAGGCTAATAGCACAAGTCATATAAATATGACTGGGAAAAAGCCATCAAAATAAACGGGACAGACCACTAGTAGTCTGTCTCATAAAAAATGATGGGTGTAGAGACGTAGCAGTGCTACGTCTCCCGACGGTTGAAAGAAAACTAACCCGTCAGAATTAATAAGACAGACTACTAGGATTCATTTC
>CAKZYM010000882.1 GCA_937884685.1 uncultured Calothrix sp. | reverse complement strand
ATACAACTTTATACTACGTATTAAATGTTTTTTACTAATTGATACAAAATTTCATTTCATAAAGGGTGTGATACCCTGTTATTTTGTCATCTTTCTAAAATAATCTTTAAATAATAGTTTTCTTTCATAAAATAAGCTGATTCTATATTAATCGCAGCCAAAGTATTGCTTGATTTTCTGCCAATTCTAAAGATTTTTGAAATAATGCCTTACAATACACTAGTTGTGATTATTTTTATAATCTGGCAAAAAAATTAAATCTATACTCAATTTGCTTTTATCAACCGCGAGCGTTAATCGTTGTTTATTTACAAGAATTTGCGATTTTTTCCTCAGACAATAACAGTGGCTTAGTTAAGATTCGGTTATATAAAATATCTATTGAGCTAATTAACTAGATGGCAATATAATCATTTGTTCTACATGATAATATTCCTATATATTTTTATTTGTTGAAGCTTTATTTATAAAAATATCGCTGTTTCTGTTTATATTTTGACTCACAAATTTATGTATAAAAAATATGAGTAACCATTTAGCAATTGCCACTGTCACGGCAACAATTCAAAGGATTGTTCAAGCATCAGTTCAGGAAGATGTAGACGGAACGATAGTTACGACTGCTAGACCCGATAATCCCGATGGTGTCGCAACACAGCCGAAAGTAAATTTATATATGTATCAAGCAACACCAAACCCCGCTTGGAAAAATGCGGATTTAAGAACACGTCGTCCTAAAGGGGAATTAATCAAACAAGCCCAAGCCGGATTGAATTTATATTATTTGATGACCTTTTATGGAAATGAGTCAGAACTAGAACCCCAACGTCTTTTAGGAAGTACTCTTAGAGCATTAGTTGACCAGCCAATACTAACTCCTCAGATGATTCAAGAAACTGTAAATAGCTCTAGATACAGCAGTTACTTAAGAACTTCTAACTTAGCAGAACAGGTAGAACGGGTAACAATTATTCCTAGCAACATGAATACAGAAGAACTTTCTAAAATTTGGTCGGTGTTCTTCCAAACTCCATATATTCTATCTTTTGCTTGGCAGGCTAGTGCCGTGTTAATTGAAGGTAAGAAAAGTGGTAAAAGATTACTACCTGTTAGAGCAAGAGAATTTTATTTTCAACCCAATCAACCAATAATTTCTCAGGTGGTTTTAGAAAATAGCAATAATAAAAAAAATGTTCCCAACGGTAATTTTGAATCGGACAGTTATATTATAATTAACGGTCAAAATTTAAATGCCGAGTTAAGTGACAAACAGTTAAGAGAGTTAGTAAATAAATTAGATAGCCAAGATTCAGAAATCAGAGATAAAGCGAGAAATCAGCCATTGTCTCGAAGTAAACCCGAGATTAAGATTGGAGAAGCTAAATTAACCCCGCAAAAGGTAACTGAAAATGAAATTCGTTTAGACTTAGCATCTCTATCTATAGAAGAAAAAAACATATTACGAGCAGCTATACAAAGCTTACAGATAATTTATCCCCTTGTACCCGAACGCTTTCCATCAGAACCAACTAAAGTAATCGGTTCTAACACCGTACCGTTTGTATTATGTCCAACAATTGAAAACGTAGAATTAGAAGATATAGAAGATAACGAAAATGGATTTTATTCAGCACAGATAAGGGTCGAAGTCGATTTGATAGTTGGTATGGGACAGAAGATACTGCTGTTTTTAAACGAATGCTCTGTTTCTAGTCCAGCAGCATATATCTTTGCAGCTAATTCTCGCAGTCAAGATACCGAACGGATAATATTTTCGGTTCGTGATGTCAAGCAGGGAGAGTATATGTTACGGATACAGATAGATGGTGCAGAAAGTTTATTAGGTGTGGATGAGCAGGGGAAGTACGTTAGTCCGGTGGTGGTTGTCGGGTGAGATATGGGAGCAGGAATTGCTCCCCTAACCCCTCATACCCATCCTTGTTTCTCTGCATCTGTCAAAGTCCTCTCCAATTTGATATATTCACTTTCGGCTGCTTGTAAAAGATGTTTCATCATGACGGGTTGTTCTTCGTCTGCTGCTAAGAAAGCTGCATTTAAAGCGATGTTACGGATATTACCTCCTGCTACATTTAATTTTGCCAGTTTTTTAATATTCAATTCTTTCAATGGTGTGTGTGAGGGAAAAATTCGTTGCCAAATTTCTGCACGCTGACTTGCATCGGGGAATGGAAATTTAACTATGAATCGAATTCGGCGCATAAAAGCTGTATCAATTGAGTCTTTCAAATTACTGGTGAGAATAGCTAAACCCCGGTATGCTTCCATACGCTGTAATAAGTAACTTACCTCCATATTTGCATAGCGGTCGCGACTGTCCTTAACATCGCTACGTTTACCAAATAAAGCATCTGCTTCATCGAATAAAAGAATCACTCCACCTGCTTCTGCTGCGTCAAA
>CAKZYM010000881.1 GCA_937884685.1 uncultured Calothrix sp. | reverse complement strand
CCATGCCTGGTGTAATGGCTGTTGCTTCTGGTGGTATTCACGTATGGCACATGCCCGCACTGTTGGAAATCTTCGGCGATGACTCCGTACTACAGTTTGGTGGTGGTACTTTGGGTCACCCTTGGGGTAACGCTCCTGGTGCGACTGCAAATCGTGTAGCTTTAGAAGCTTGTGTTCAAGCACGTAACGAAGGACGTAGCTTGGCTCGCGAAGGTAACGATATTATTCGCGAAGCTTGTAAGTGGTCTCCTGAATTAGCTGCTGCTTGCGAACTCTGGAAAGAAATTAAATTCGAGTTCGAGGCAATGGATACCGTCTAATTGTATTAGTTGTGAGTTTTTTGTTTTGGGTTTTAAGTTTAAAATCTCTTTAATTTAAAGCTAAAACTTATAAACTCATAACTATTATGGGCTGGGGTCAAGTATGGATATAAAGCGAATCGCCAAAGACACAGCCAAGATGCTGCAAAGCTACTTGACATATCAAGCGGTTAGGACGGTATCGGCTCAAATTAATGAAACTAATCCCTATGTTGCAGCTTGGCTGCATCGCTTTTCTACTAAAGAAAGAATTCAAGATGGGGAAGCGTATATTGAGCAATTATTCCTAGAGAAGCCAGAATTGGCTTTACGGATAATGACAGTCAGGCAGCACTTAGCGGAAGAAATGACTGAATTTTTGCCAGAAATGGTTAGCACTGGAATTGTCCAAGCTAATATGCAACATCGTCGTCAGCATCTTGAGCGGATTACGCAATTAGATTTATCTAACCCCAGTATTCAAGAAGAATCCAAGTCAGATACTAGCTCGGATGAGACTTCGAGCGAAAACAGTTAATCAATTTTGGATTTTAGATTTTAGATTTTAGATTAATTCAAAATTTAAAATCTAGAATGCTTAATTCAAGTAACAGCCTAAACACCGCAAGAGACATTTAAAAAATATGCAAACTTTACCAAAAGAGCGTCGGTACGAAACCCTTTCATACTTACCACCTTTAAATGACGCTCAAATTACTCGTCAAATTCAATATATTTTAGACCAGGGTTATTTTCCTGCAATTGAATTTAACGAAACTTCCGAACCAACAGAAATGTATTGGACAATGTGGAAGTTACCTTTGTTCAATGCTAGAAGTCCACAAGAGGTATTAGCTGAAGTTCAAGGTTGTCGTTCTCAGTTTCCTACCTGCTTCATTCGTGTAGTTGGTTTTGATAATGTTAAGCAATGTCAAATTCTTAGCTTCATCGTACACAAGCCTAACCAAGGTGGTTACAGATACTAAGTTTTGATTTTTCAAAGGTAGATATTTTCTGCTTTTTAGATATTTGATAAATTTTCCCTTCCTGCTATATGTAGGGAGGGAATTTTGGTTTTTAACCACATTCATGACCTCACCCCGTCCGACCGACTCCCCTCTCCTTATCAATGCTACGGTGTACACACATCTCGTCAGATCCCCCTAAATCCCCCGCTTTATTGGGGGACTTTAATTCAGATTCCCCCTTTTTTAAGGGGGGTTAGGGGGGATAAAAACACTGTGAAAGCAAACTTATAATATTTCTGTGTACACCGTAGCCGCTATTTTGGAGAAGGGAATTTTATGGTTTGTAGTTTGTAGGTTGGGTTGAGGAACAAAACCCAACGTCTATTTAAATAATGCTGTAACACACCATTAATGTTCAGTTTTCATGATGTATTGTAAAACTAATTCAATATTAATAAATAAAATAATTCAAGCTAATCAGTTTGTATTTTGTAGGTTGGGTTAGACACGATAGACAATTTAATCAAAAAACGATAACTTAATCAATCGTGTCGTAACCCAATATCATGACTGCAAGCAAACGAAAATTAGCTTCAAAAATAATACAGAACGTATAAAATAGTAGCGATAATATGTTGGGTTACGGCACAATATAAGTTCTCGTTTAAAAAATTAAGATTATAAGTGTGCCTAACCTAACCTACGAACTACGAACTACAAATTTTTATTTTATAAGCTTATATCTAAATCTAAAATGACCGAAGCAAAAGCTATTTCCAATTCACAATTTCCCCGGACTCGCGAGACTTTAACACAAGATTTCATAAGTGCAGGTTTAACTCCAGGAATAAATGTAATTGTACATTCTTCTTTAAGTTCTTTAGGATGGGTTTGTGGTGGAGCGGTTACGGTTATTCAAGCTTTGATGGATGTGGTTACGTCGAATGGTACTTTGGTAATGCCGACTCATAGTAACGATTATTCAGACCCAGAAGCTTGGCAAAATCCACCGGTTCCTTCCGAATGGTGGCAGACAATTCGCGATACAATGCCAGCTTATGATGCAAGAATAACTCCTACAAGAAATATGGGGAAAATTGCAGAGGTTTTCCGAACTTATGAAAATGTTTTACGAAGTTCTCACCCTAATTTTTCATTTGCTGCTTGGGGAAATCATGCTGAAGTTATTATCAAAAATCATTCTTTAAATTATTCGCTTGGGGAAGAATCACCTCTTGCTCGTCTCTATGATTTGGATGGCTATGTACTTTTATTAGGAACCCAATACGATACCTGTACGGCTTTTCATTTAGCGGAATATCGGATAGGTAATATTAAAAAAACTAGCTATGGAGCGCCGATTGTAGAAGCAGGAAATCGAGTATGGAAAACTTATTTTGATATTGATTTTGATACTGATTGCTTTATTAATATGGGTGAAGATTTTGAGAAAAGAGGTTATGTGAAAAAATCACAAGTCGGCTCTGCACAAACTAATTTTTTTGCTGTTAGGGATGCTGTTGATTTTGGAGTAAATTGGCTGAAAAAAAATAAATTAGGATAAATCAAATCACTTCGGAATCTTAATAATTGACATTTTTGATATTTACTTGTTATTTGCAGTTAGAGTATATTGTCTTTTATATACTTTTATTTGATTCATACTCTGATGGTTTCAAAAACAGTAAAAGAACTAAGAATTTGCTTTGTTGGTGAATCACTTGTAAACGGTACTGGCGACCCTGAATGCT
>CAKZYM010000880.1 GCA_937884685.1 uncultured Calothrix sp. | reverse complement strand
AAGTTTTGTAAAGTTTTGAGTTCATTTAATATTCTGCTAGGGATATTAACCAACAAAGTTTTTGTTTAAACAATATTTTTTGTTTGAAGAATAATATTAATTTAGGTTCTTCGCCATATAAATGGATTTGTTGGCAAAAAAAATCACCCCCACCCTTCGAGGGTGAGGGCTATACCTACGAAGCCTGCTTTCGCAGGCTAAACAACTCTCAGCCTGCGAAGGCAGGCTTTGTTCTTGTAGCCCCACCCTTCTAGGGTGAGGGCATCAGTAAAGTAAGTTGCCCTCGTTATTATCTCCGAGGCAACTTCAAGCCACGATTCCGCAACATTCTGCGTACCTCAGGGCTAGGTTTGTAGTTATACCCGTAAGCAGAACCTTGTGAATCATCCATAACTTGAGGTGTGAGCAATACAATTACCTCGTTACGCTGGTTATTCTTGTTAGTACTTCTAAATAAAGAACCAATAATCGGAATATCACCCAAAATAGGAGTTTTAGAAACAGTTACTCGGTCTGACTCTTGAATGATACCGCTAAGAATTAGCGTCTGACCATCACGCATACGAACCAAACCAGACTGAAGAGAACGTTCAGAAATTAAAGTTACAAATCCATTCCCTGTATTCTGCTGACCTGCTGGTGCTTTAACGGAGGGAGCTACCGATAAAGAAACAAAACCATTATCGTCAACACGTTCAATTTTGACTCCGAGGGTCAAACCTACTTTTTCTTTTTCAGGTTCGGTTACTTCTCTTGAGCCACCAGGAGTATCAACAAAAGTAGTTGTGATTCTGCCAAGCACTTCCGAAGTTAAATCAACTCTAGCTTCTTGACCTTCTTGAACAATTAAAGTCGGGTCGGTCAGAATTTTAGCGTTACCGTTAGTGACTTGAGTTTGTAAAGAAGCGAGAAAACGCTTGGGATACTGGAAAAAAGTAGGTAGAGCAGATGTAGCTGTACCTAGAGTTCCTTCCTGAATTTGTGTATCCGTTCTTGGTGGTTCACCTTCTCCACCAGGGCTAATAGTAGTTGTAATTGTTTGTGGTGTTCCTCGAGTAATGTCAGTAATACCAGTGTTGAATGGATTTCCTGAAACACCCGCTTGACGATTGAAAAAGGATGCATCTGCTCCTTGGTTTTCTTGAACGCTAAATTCTCCAGTTATTTGGTTGTTATTAATTCTTCTGGTATCTATTCCGGTACCTGGGATAGTTGTACTATTGTTTAGATCCAAGAAAGTATTGGCACCTGCATAGGGGTTGCTAATAATTGTTGGACTTACAGTACTATTACGTGCTTGTGCAGAAGATGGTGGATTTACACCACCAAAATTACCAGATGCTTGACCACCATCAACGCTAAAGAAGTTATCAGCAACCCCAAAGGAAAAACTAGTTTTAAAGTCTTTGGTTTTTAAAAGATTTACATCAACAATTTTGACGTTAACTGCTACTTGACGACGGCGAATATCAAGCTGAGTTAGCTGATTCATCGCTATCTGTATTGTTCTAGGGTCACCAATTAAGGTAACAGAATTAGTCCGCTCGTCTCCTAATGCTTGCAAACCTCTAAGTAGGGGTCGAGAGTCTTCAAAATCAATTCGTTGAGTTTCGACTCTAGTTTCTGTAGTAGTTTGAGTCTGAGTAATTGGAGCAGCTCCTTGACCTACAGGTACAGCACTAACGTTGGTAACCTGACGTTCTCTACTGACAGCAGTTTCCGCACCCAAACCAACCAAAAAGTTAAGAGCAACACCAACAGAAACCTGATTGAGTCGCAAACTCCGCATTACCGTATCGCGGGTGGAGTTAGGTAACTTAGTCCCCACAAAAACAGTTCTTCCACTGCGATTCGCTTCTAAACCACTCAAACGCAAAACGTAGTTAAACACATCTTGAACAGGCTCGTTTTCAATATCTAGAGAAATTGTTGGCCCATCTCCTCCACTAGTTCCGGTAGCTGCACCTTGTCCTTCACCACCTCCACCTGCGGTATAAGCCAAGTTCAAATTAGCAGCCCGTGCCAAAAGTGACAGGACTTCTCTTACGGGTGCATCTCTCAAAACCAAGCGAGGAACGCGCTGTTGAGTTCCTAAATCAATAACACTCGGTGAAGCATCGGTATTAGAAATTGCCATATCTCCTACCGGAGGAGCGACTGCTCTGGGTAAGAAAGGTGGAGCCTGATTCATTGATTGACCCGGACCTGCGGGTGGTGCAGGGGTAGCCTCTAAGCTAGGAGCAGCGGGAACAGATTGAGCAATTTGATTATCTTGGGTCGGTTGCGATGTTGCTGTATCTCCACTGCTTCCCATCGAAGGTACCAAAGCGAAGCTCAGTCCATTTTGCTTTCGCTCTACAGGTCTGGTATCTGGAGCATTACCGGTTCCTTTGATTACTACTCGAACGCTATTTGCATCAAGTTGACCGATAGAAACAGAATCAATTCCATCTGTAGGATTATCCTGACGGAAGCTACTACCTTGTGGTAAACGTAACTGAGTATTAATAATATCTGCGACTAAAGCATTACCTCTTTTAGTAGTAAAAACTTGAGGACGAGAGCCATCAGATGTTTTTAAAACCAAATTAACTCCACCGTCAGCTTCGTTTAGTTTTACTCCAGTAATTTGTGTTGTTGATTGAGCCAAAACTGGCTGAGATACCAACAATACAGAGACAGCGGTTCCAAATATAAAACTACTACCGTGAAGTTTCACAGTCCATTCCTCACTTTAAATAATTATTAGTAATTAGTTGTTAGTTGTTAGTGGTTAGTTGTTAGTAATTAGTGGTTAGTTGTTAGTTAATAACTCATCACTCCTAACTCCTAACTCTTAACTCCTCACCCTAACCCCTAACTATTTTTTAGCTTCTTTTTCAGCAGCAACTTCTTGGGGATTCATCGGTACTAAGGCTTCCAACTTAAATGTTGTATTTATTGGTGTCGGCCCAGTTCGTCGTGGTTCATCTTCTTGAAAATTTTCCCGTACCAAATCTGATTGATAATCTTTAACTATCAATAATGGCTGCAAACGCTCTATGTTTCGCAGAATAGATTGGGTTTGTTCGTAGGTACCGCTAATTGTAATTGCCGTGGTGCTACGTTTGAGTTTTCCATTAACTTCTGGGCCTAAAGAGCCATCGGTTACTGGTCGCGCTCCTTCAGAAGATGGAGTAAACTTTTTTAATTTGGCTTTGACTGCATTTCTACCTAATTGAGCATTTCCTGCTTCTACTAAGCGATTTAAATCTATCAACAAGGTATCTAAAGTCTTTTCGTTCGCAAATACAGCCCATACTT
>CAKZYM010000879.1 GCA_937884685.1 uncultured Calothrix sp. | reverse complement strand
TCCTTTAATTTCCCCGGTTTCTTCTTCTCCTAAATCCACGGGGCCAAGTATTTGATTAACTCGGTCTAAACGCAACTCAATCGAAGGACTCCAAGCTGATGTTTCGGGACGATTATCGGAAATTTCTTGAGTTTTTAAACTACCCCCAGCAATTTCTACTATCAATGATATTGCACGACGACAAGCAATTTCTAACTCAGCGTGATTTACTCCTCGTTCGTACCTGGTAGAAGATTCGCTTCTCAAACCAGCGCTACGAGATGAGCGACGAATCACAGCATTATCAAATAAAGCTGCTTCTAAAACTAAACTTTCGGTTCCGTCGTGGACTTCGCTCTCTTCTCCACCCATAACTCCCGCTAAAGCAACGGGTTTGTTATTGACGGTAATTAGTAAATTTTGATTTGATAATTGACGAGTTTTTCCATCCAGGGTTTTGAAATTTTCCCCGTTATTTGCAAACCGTACCCCAATACTAATATCCTCGCTTCCAGCAATAATTTGTAATCTAGTACGGTCAAATGCGTGGAGCGGCTGTCCCCATTCCAACATTACATAGTTAGTAATATCAACTATGTTGCTAATCGGTCGAACTCCCGCAGATAATAACCTTTGCTGCAACCAGTCAGGAGAAGGAGCAATTTTAACTTCTTTAATAACAGTTCCAATATAGGTGGGACAAGCTTTAGTATCATCAACTTTGATACTTAAGCTTCCCGCACCTTGAGGAATCGACAACTCTTCAGGTTGGGAAATTTTCAGTTCAGCCCCAGTTATTGCTGCAACTTCCCGCGCTATCCCTACCATACTTAAAGCATCGGCACGATTTGCGGTAGTGGTGACATCTAAAATTACATCGTCTAAACCTAACAGCGGACGAACATCAGCACCGATTTTGATATTTTCCCCAGAAAAAATATGAATTCCGTCTACATCGGTAGGTAAACCTAATTCTTCCAAGGAACAAATCATTCCTTGAGAAGGTACTCCCCGCAATTTAGCGGGTTTTATTTTTAAATCTTTATTCGGTAAGTAAGTACCCACAGTTGCAACCGGCACATATATATCTGCACGAACGTTGCTAGCACCGCAGACAATATTTAAATTTTCGCCTTTTCCTACGTCAACTTGGCAAACACTTAATTTATCAGCATTTGGATGCTGTTCGCGCTGGAGAACTTTTCCGATAACAACCCCATCAGCCCAAGTTCCACGGTCTTCAATATCCTCTACTTCAAACCCTGCCATAGTCAGTGTTTCTGCGAGGTCTTCTGGGCTTAGTTTTAACTCTACAAGTTCTTGCAACCAATTTAAAGAAATACGCATGGAATATATGCCGATTATGCCAATAAAAATAGCGATTAAATAAATACGCACAGACTATTTTAAATGGGAATGGGTCATTGGCAATGGGGAATAAGTTAATGGAGCGAAGGAATGTTTATCTGCAGCTTAGTCTCGTTCCTAAGTGTAAATATATATTGCCTATAATAATTTTAGCTATTAAGAAGCCCGATTCTTTTTTATAAAACCGAGCTTTTTGTTCCTATAAATAGAAATAACGGAGTTGAACTATTTTGAGATGAAGGTAATCAAGCTAACATCAAATAAAGTATAATTTGTATCTAGTCTATATTTTTATGGAATAAAATAGAGGCTTGAATGTATACAATCAAACAGTATTTATTAAGAAATTTGATTTCTGGTTAAGATAAATATGAAAAGTCATAAAAGTTATTAATTATAAAGCTTTTAATAGATTTAACAGCCTTTGACTTTGTTAATCCATGCTAAATAGTTATATTGAATTTTGAGTAGATGCACTGTAGAATAAATACTAGTACATAACATAATTAAAAAATAATTGATTTAATAGCCTCAATTAACTGCTGTCTGGTAAAAGGTTTTGTTAGATAAAAATCTGCTCCTTGTCTCATTCCCCAGATGCGGTCAATATCCTTGTCTTTAGAACTACAGAAAATAATTGGGATTTTTTTCGTATCTAAACCCCTTTTTAATTTACGACAAAATTCAAAACCACTCATTCCTGGCATTACTACATCTGTAATAATTGCATCTGGTTGATGTTGTCGTGCTTTTTCAAAGCCTTCTTTACCATCATTTGCTCTGATGACAGTGTACCCAGCTTCTTGTAAAAAAATATTCATTAACTCCATTTGAGAAGGAGTATCTTCAACAACTAAAATAGTAGTCATTTTCTTTCCTTGCTATTCATACTTGTTAGACATTTACTCAAACCGTCTTCTATCAAAAATAGTCATTGATAGAGTCGGGTTGTCACGAATTTATAACCGATATCATCTCAACAAATCAAGTTAAATGCATAAATACCATTTTTAGTAAATCCGCACGAGTAAATGGTTTAGTTAGATAACCACTTGCTCCCACTAATCTTGCTTTTACTTTGTCTACAAATCCTTTACTTCCCGTTACCATAACAATAGGAGTATTTTTAAATTTAGAGTTGTTTCGGATTATCCGACACAACTCATAGCCATCAATTCCTTCCATATTCAAATCTAATAAAATTAAATCTGGCTGATGTCGAATAATTGACATGACAGCCTTGAGGGGATTATCTATAGTCACAACCGAGAAACTTTCATCTTCTAGGAAACGACTAATTTCTTTGAGCATTACCGGACTATCATCTACGGAAACAATTTTATAAACTTTTTGTGGTGGTAAATTTTCTTTTTGGGAAACAGCTTTAATATTATCTGGCTTTTTATCTTTTTCAGTTTTCGTTTTTTCTTTAGAAGTGGAAACAGGTTGAGAAACGGGCTGGATGGTTACTTTATTAACAGGTATTCTTTGTTTTGGAGGAGGAGCGATATGTTTTTGTTCGGTATTGCTTTTTGCTAAATTAAGTTGGGAGTTAGCTATTTCTTCCGTATTCTCTTGTTTTACCTTTGTAGGAGTATGGGATAACAAAACATCGGTTTTAGGTAGCTTATCAAATGGTGGATCTGGTTCGTGGAGTAGAATTGCTCCGCTTTGGATATATGGGTATAAACTTCTTGCTAGCTGAAGTTCATCTTGATTCATGATTACAGCAAGATGACGCAGGCTAAAACCCTTCATCCAATTTAATAAATTTGGCTGAATCTCTGAGATTTTCTGTACTTGAGTTTTTGTGTTTACCCACAGATAAGGACGCTGAAATGGCGATGTAATTTGTGGATTTAATTTATGCCAAGATTGCAGCCTATCCCGAGAAAATGATAATAGCTTTTCGGCATCTAGTCGGCAAATCTTAGGAGATAAATTTAAATGTTTATGAAATGTATAAGTACCTTTTTTTATTAATAAAAATGATTCTATTACTTCTTTGACTAACTCTTGAATTAATATAGCTGCTTGTGTGGGGTTCAAATATTTTTGATTCACTAACCAGCAAATAGCTTGATAATCTGAAGGTTGTTGAGGGGATATTGATTTATCACCATCTTCTACTGTTTTCTCTGGCAAACGCTGCGAATCTGGCTCAAACATCATCCGCAATTGTACGCGAATTTCACTGGTTAAAGACGGTATTTGAACTGAAAGCCTACGTAGATGACGCTCAAGCCTATCAAAGGGTTCTACAGAATGAGTAGCATAGGCTATTTTCCCTTCTTCTAAGTAAATCCACCAGTTAACAGAATTACTTTGAATTTGTAAACAAGTGTTCTCGAAACAACTAGATAAGTGTCTTAACAAACTTAGAGGAGGCAATTTTGTGAAAGTCGCAAAATTATTCATATAGGATAGAGAATTAGAGTAAATAAGACTAAATATTTGTAAACATCAATTCAACCCAATTAAATATAAAAGAGTAATTATTCTTTATGAATTAACATAATCCTCTTCTAACATGGACATATTACCAGCTAAAAATATTACATCACAGTTTAATTGTTACATTTGTTTTTAGAATATATGAACTTCAATACATCATATGTGCTGCTAAAAGTAACTATTTATCTTCATGTTGTTAATTATTAACTCTCATCAAGGGCAAAATATATTTTTCAAGCCTTGTATATTTCATCTAATCTGAGTTTTTTCTACATCTAATCTTTAAGTTTCTAAGTATGCATGAGTACGAAATTATTGTATTCTAGATTTATTATGTATATAAACCCATAATTGCCTAAAGCATCGCTAATCCGCATTCCATAAAAATGCTTACGATTTAGCAAATAAATAGTAAAGTTATGTCGAAATTTATAAGTAATAATGCATTAGTAATTTACGAACCTTTGTAAAAATAACCATTGTCTAAACTGCCACAACGATGGCTTATTTAGAGCTTTAAACTATATACTTTGTACAACCGAAAATCAAACCTTAGAACTTCAATATAACACCGAAAGTTATGTCCGATACCTTAAGACTAGACGAAGTAGTTGATTTCGCTGAGAACCCAGAACCTCGTTGCCCGTGCGTACTGTTGTTAGATACATCTGGCTCTATGCAAGGAGCGCCAATAGAAGCATTAAATCAAGGCTTGCTTAGTTTTAAGGATGAACTGACAAAAAATCCATTAGCATCAAGAAGAGTTGAAGTATCTATTGTTACTTTTGATAGCAATATCAATGTAGTGCAAGATTTTGTCACTGCCGACCAATTTACTCCGCCCATCTTAACAGCACAGGGATTAACTACCATGGGTGCTGGCATTCACAAATCTTTAGACTTGATTCAAGAGCGTAAAGCTCAGTATCGGTCTAATGGTGTTGCTTACTATCGTCCTTGGATATTTATGATTACTGATGGGGAACCCCAGGGAGAGCCAGATGAAGCTGTTGAACAGGCATCACGACGCTTGCAGGGTGACGAGACAAATAAGCGTGTTGCTTTTTTCTCTGTAGGAGTGGAAAATGCTAACATGGCGCGGTTAAGCCAATTAGCCGTTCGTACCCCCCTGAAGCTGAATGGATTAAACTTCGTCGAAATGTTCGTCTGGTTATCTGCTAGTATGTCAGCAGTTTCTCATTCTAAAGTAGACGAACAAGTTGCCTTACCGCCAATTGGTTGGGGTTCTGTTTAATATAGTGCAAGTACAGCAATTAAACAGCCCGAGATATTGGTAAGTTTATGAATAGTTCAATACAAAAGCTTCATTGGCGAGTAGTAGGTGCATCAGTTTGTGGAACGAGCCACGTTAAGAATTCTCAGCTTTGTCAAGATGCCCATCATTGGGAGATGTTGCCAGATAATATCTTGGTAGCAGCAGCCGCAGATGGCGCTGGTAGTGCAAGTCTGGGAAAAGTTGGGGCAATGGTTGCTGTAGAAGCGGCTATTAAGAATATATCTATTAAGGAGGTTAATCAAGAGATTCTCGCTTCGGATAATTCGGCAAGGTCTTTACTAAGTGAAGCAATCTTGGCTGCAAAAACAGCAGTCGAAGAAGAAGCAATAGCTTCCAATAGACCACCCAAAGATTTAGCGACAACCTTAATTATTGTGGTAGCCACACCTACAGTTGCTGTGGTAGCTCAAATAGGAGATGGTGTTGCTGTTGCTAAAGATAGCATGGGTAACTTAACAGCTTTAACAGTTCCTGATAGTGGCGAATATATTAACGAAACTAGTTTTTTAACTTCACCCACAGCTCTAGATTCGGTACAGGTCAATGTATGGAGACAGGGTATTACTAATATTGCACTTCTTACTGACGGGTTGCAAATGCTGGCGATTAATATGTCTGTAGGATTACCGCACAAGCCGTTTTTCTTCCCTTTGTTTGATTTTGTCGCTAAAGCCCAAGAGCTAAAAGGAGCAAAAGAGCAATTAGTAAAATTCTTACGTTCCGATAAAATTACACAGCGTACCGATGACGACTTAACTTTAATAATAGCAGCATTAAGCGATTCATAAAGGCATTAAATGTAACTGAGAACCGCAGTCAAATTTAAACAATAAAAGTGTAATTTAAAAATGCAGGTACTACACTGTCTTCCCAATCAAAAAATTGTTCCCATTAATCTCAGTGTAAGCTTAGGGCGTGGTGGTGAAGCGTGCATCTACACAGTACCATCAGATGCTGAAGCTGTTGCCAAAGTTTACCATAAGCCCGATACCCAAAAGGCCCATAAGTTGGAAGTAATGGTTCTCAACCCACCAGAAAATCCAACAGCATCTTTAGGACATATTTCTATTGCTTGGCCTAACGAATTGATTCGAGCCGCAGACGGTAGTAATAATATCATTGGCTTTACAATGCCGCGCATTCGGGGAATGCGTCCGATAATAGACTTTTATAATCCTAGGACTCGCCGTCAACACTGTCCTTTATTTAATTATCAGTATCTGCTTCGCACTGCTCGTAACTTGGCTGCGGCTTTTGCTGCTTTACATGCTAGTGGATATTGCGTTGGTGATGTCAACGAATCGAACATTTTAGTTAGCGATACAGCTTTGGTGACTGTGGTAGACACCGATTCGTTTCAAGTTCGCGACCCACAGACCAACATTGTTTATCGCACTCCTGTAGGTAAACCCGAATTTACTCCTCCAGAACTACAAAACAAAACATTTTCCGAGTGCGATCGCGCGACTCCCCACGATTTATTTGGATTAGGGGTACTGATATTCCAGCTACTGATGGAAGGTACCCATCCCTTTTCGGGAATTTTCCAAAATGTAGGTGAACCCCCACCATACGAAGCCCGTATTGCCAAGGGACATTTTACCTATAGTGTAAATCGACGCGTACCTTATATTCCGACACCGATTGCACCATCTTGGGAAGTTCTTCATCCCACCTTGCAACAGCTTTTTGTAAGATGTTTTGAAGATGGTCATAACAATCCAAACATTCGTCCGAGCGCTCAAACCTGGCTGTTAGCCTTAGCTGAAGCAGAAGATGCTCTACGTACATGTCAGAAAAATCCCCAGCATCTGTACAGCAACCACCTGCATAAATGTCCTTGGTGCGAACGTAGCGCAAAACTAGGTGGAAGAGACCCTTTTCCATCAATCCAAGATGTTGCTGCCAAGAAACATTTAAAACCACGTCCCAAACCCAAGCGCAGACGCACTACGACAACTCCAAGAAGAAGAACTACTGCTGTAGCGACTTCAAGAATCAATCCGAAGTATCGTTCAACCGCTAGAAGAATTTCCTACCATCAGCCAAACAACCAGCCTAAATTTTACCCATTTGCTTTATGTTTGCTGGGATTTTTGACATTGGGCTATGTGGATATAGTTACTAAATTTACAACATCCAGCGTTGAAGAAAATCAATACACTCAACAAACTTTAATTAGCTCTAAATCAACCGAGACTAAAAGTAGTTTTCAGGATTATTATAAAGAAGGTCGCGCAGCATATGCAGGTCAAAAGTACGAAGAAGCCATTGCTAATTTTGCCCAAGCAATACAAAAAAATCCCGATAGTGCAAAAGCTTATGTTAATCGGGGAAATTCACACTATAACTTAAAAGAGTATGAAGCAGCGCTGACAGATTATACTCATGCTCTTAGATTAAATCCCAATGCAATAAAAGCTTTTGTAAATCGTGGTAACGTTCGTTATATGCTCGCCGAATATAGCAGCGACCCTGACAAAGAATATAGATTGGCAATTGAGGACTACAACCAAGCACTAAGAATTGACAGAGATGAGGTAGAAGCCTATATTAGACGAGGTATTGTCCGTTCTCAAGTCGCAAAATTCTCAGGTGATTCACAGAAAGATTATTTAAGAGCTATTGACGATTTTAATAAAGCATTAACAATCAGTCCTTCTAGACCAGAAGCTTTTTATCAAAGAGGTTTAGTTCGCTATCAGCTAGCACAATATAGCAGTAACTTCGAGCAGGAATATAAAAATGCTCTTAAAGATTTCAACCAAGCATTGCAGTTAAATTCAAGATTGCCAAAAGTTTATTTAAAGCGAGGTTTAGTTCGTTACGAACTTGCACAGTATGGTGGAGGAGAGTCGAATGCATATCGTCAGCAAGCAATAGAGGATTTACAAAAAGCGGCTAAAATTTCTCTTGAAAAAGACGATATGGATAATTACCAGCAAGCTCTCAGCAGTATCTGTGTGGTTGTTGATAATAAATGCGATACTTTATTTCAAAAAACAAGTGTAGTAGAACAATAACGGTTGATTTATTGGTTTATTGATACCAGATAGCTGAGCAATACTTTTGTATTATAAATG
>CAKZYM010000878.1 GCA_937884685.1 uncultured Calothrix sp. | reverse complement strand
GACTGGAGTTCAGACGTGTGCTCTTCCGTCTTCTTGCTACTTTCTACTTGCTACTTTCTACTCGCTACTTCCTCAAGGAAGCCAACGGGGGTGAAAGCCAACAAAGGGGAGTTGTTCTGGTTTTAGTTCTGCGCTGAGGTCACCGTCGCTTACGGGTAAAAGCGGCATTAACCACAAGCTGCTCGTGCTTATTTCCTGTCCGTCATTTGTTTTCAAAGGATTATTTCTCACCGAAGCTGATGTATCGGTTGCTGAAACTACTTGGTCGAATAATAGTCCCAAACCATCGGGAGACAAGCTCATCTGCAAATCTCGCTTGTCAGAGGGTAAAACTAATATTGGTTTTTGTTCTCCGGTATCGACGTTAATTGCTACCAAATATGGCTGTTCTTGATATTCTTCTCCAGGTAATAATTGAGTTAATAAGCAGTAAAGGGTAGGTGAAGCGGGGTCAAATTCACACTTGATAATCGAACCTGTAGTTTTAATTAATTGTTTCTGAGTACCTTGATTGGTAACTAGAAATAAGTCTCTTGTGTAGTCAGTATTAAATTTAACTAAAACGGCTTTAGAACCATCTTTAGAAAAAGCTTGCAGTACACCAAATTGCGGTAGAAAATCTAGGGGCTTGCTAGCGTCTGTTTGTATCGGTAATATCGCTGTCCCCTTTCCTTGAGCTACGGCTACAGCTTTACTGTCAGGAGTTATCAGAAAGTCTCCTCCTGGTTGTTCGTTTTCTATACGTTTGGGTTCGCTTTCTTTTCCGTTATCTCCTACTGATAGAAACCATAGTCCGAAATCGCTGGTATTTTTTTTATGCGCTCTTTGTAATACTATAGTTTTTCCGTCAGGTGATAGGTCAAATTTGAGAATTTGATATTCTTTACTATCTAAAAATAAATCGACTTTTCCTGCTGGTTCTGCTTTTCCTGACTTTTCAGCGGAAATACCTGTAGAGACTGTGTACAGTTGAGCGGATGAAGTATCTTGACTGTTTGCAGGATGAGCCGAAAATAAAATTTTATCTCCTTCAGGAAATGGTTCAAAATCTAATACTACTAGGTCTTTAGGAGTTAATATTTTTTCCTGCTTCTTCTTATCCTGCTCACTCAAATTATAGAGAACTAGCTTACCTCTTTCGTTTTTCTCTGTACCCAAATAAAGGATAACCCTGTCACGGGAAACAAAATTGCCAGTAAAAGGCTGAATAACTTTTTTGGTTCTTTTAGCAACAGCAAATTTATCTTTAGCACCTTCTACTTTTACTTTGTATTCTTCTCCATAAGGTGCTGGTGTTAAAAGTGTATAAGCCATTCTTCGACCTGCCCAACTGATTTTCCCAGCCAAAGGTGGTTCAATTGTTAAATTATTTTCTACACTTTCAATATCCATTGGACGACTAAAAGTAAGACTAAAAGATATATCGTCGGCTCCAATTTTTTCGTTTTCCCAGCTAAA
Organism: uncultured Calothrix sp.; assembly: GCA_937884685.1. Classification (GTDB taxonomy): domain Bacteria; phylum Cyanobacteriota; class Cyanobacteriia; order Cyanobacteriales; family Nostocaceae; genus Rivularia. The sequence continues at coordinate 4,715 of CAKZYM010000878.1, read as the reverse complement.
GTAGCGAACACTTGGCTTAACCGCATCACCTTTTAATATAATTAATCCAATTAACACTGTTAATATTATTATCAGTATTAAGGAAACTCTATCTAATGGTTGAACAAATTTCTTGTTGGTGGTCATTCGATTTTGGATTTTGGATTTTGAATTTTGGATTGTTGGTTGTTAGTTGTTGGTTGTTGGTTGTTAGTTGTTAGTTGTTAGTTGTTAGTTGTTAGTTGTTAGTTGTTGGTTGTTAGTTGTTGGTTGTTGGTTGTTGGTGGTTATTAACTATTTAAACGATTCAGTCATATATAAATTTAAAAAAATAATTTAATACAATCTAATTTAGATTTACGCTACTTATTGACTAATAGTTTTTTTAACTAAAATAATAGTCTTCACTAACTACTAACCACTAACTAATAACCACTAACTAATAACCACTAACTATTATCTAATAACTATAAGGATTTTTAGGTTGTGAAACTTTTTTCATTGAACTGGCAATAATTGTTAGTTGACGTTTTCCTGAAAAAGTTTCTGTTGCCATTTCTCCTTCTAGTTCAAACCAATCATCTTTTTTAAAGTCGTCTCTTGTTTGACCTTGTTTCAATTTTACGGGTAAGCCTACTGGGTAAGCATCTGCGGCGCAACAAGTAAGTACAAATCGTGCTAAAAATAAATATTCGCTGCCTAAATCTGGCGGGTGAATCACAAATCCTTTTACTTTGACTTTTTGCCCGGTATATGCATCTGGTTCTGGATAAACGCTCAGCGTGCGCGTCCAATCTACTAAGGAACGGTCTTCGGGACGAGTGGAACTACGGAATGATTGAGGTTGAAGACGAGAATTTGCTTGTCCGAATTCAGCTACCCCTCTTTGTATTGCTTTATCGCTAGCAAAAACTCTGGGTGCGATGGTAAAGCCTATAATTGCAACCACGATTAATAGAAAGCTACCCAAACGAGGGGGTATTAAGTTCATATGTTGAGCTTCTTGAACGGGGCCGCGCTGTCGCATTAGCTCCATTGCTTTAGCAATACCAATAATTATTAATACGAAGCCAGCTACAACAACTAATGGAAAGTAATTAGGATGAATAAGTAAATATAGCTGTTGCGACTGCCAGTATCTTAATAGCAAAATTCCCCATGCTGTAATCGCCAGGACATCTAACCAAGGAATTAGTTTTTTTAAAGTCTTTGATGGGCGTTTTCTGTAACTCATAGCCTATTGATTATGGGTGTGAGGAAGGGGAGACAGTCAAATTTATGGAAAACTAAAAATACTCTCAAATGACAAATAAGGTATTAATATTTTACTTTTTAAATAAAATGCAAATTCACTATCAGACAAAACAAAAACGTTAATTGCGCTGCTAATACGAAGAGATAAACAACTGCTTTCGGTTTGAATATTGATAGCATTAAGCCAATCCCTTTTAAGTCAATCATTGGACCGAAAACTAAAAAGGCTAATAAAGAACCACCTGTAAAGCTCGAAGCAAAAGATAAAGCAAAGAAAGAATCTACTGTTGAGCAAATAGATACAACTGTCGCTAATACCAGCATTGTCAGTATAGAAACAATTGGGCCTACCCCTAAGCTGAGAATTAATTCACGGGGTGCTAAGACTTGAATTGCTGCGGCGATCGCACTTCCTAAAACGAGTACTGCTCCTAGTTCTCGTAATTCTTGTATGGAATTTTCGATGACAAGTCGCATTTTGTCCGAAAATGGCTTATTAGGACTAGAAACAGGAAGAGTGGCTTGGCTAGCTATAGCTTCCATCCGCACTGCTTGACCTCCCATTTTTCCACCTAGCAAATAAGTACCGGGTTTTAATATGCTCGATACTGCTGCTTGTTTTTCTAGCTCTGAATCTTGAAGAAGTGATTTCGATTTTGCTTTTTGTGGTCGATTAAATTTGAGGTAGCGAGCAAGCGTTGGCTGAACTATAGGGCTTAAATCTTTTTGAAAGCTGAAAACAAAGCCGATAATTATGGCTATCAACAAAGAAAATACGACTCTTAATACTACTATTTCAGGCTGGTCGCGAAATGCAACCCATGTCACCCAAATTACGATTGGATTAATTGTTGGAGCTGCAAGTAAAAAACCAATAGCAAAGGCTGTAGGGGCCCCCTGAGTTATTAATCGCCGCGCTACCGGAACGTTACCGCACTCGCACACGGGGAACAAGAAACCCAAGAGACTTCCGCAAATAGCTGCAAGCAGTGGATTCTTCGGTACTTTCTCTACTAGCGCACGCTCATCAACAAAAAACAGCAGCATACTGGAGAATATAACTCCTATCAATAGAAAAGGAATCGCTTCCACTAATAAACTAAGGAATATGGTGTAGCCATTGCTGAGTTGATTCATAAGTATGGTTTATTCGGGACTTTTTCAAGTCTGTGTTGATATTATCGGATATGCTTAGTTATTTTAACTAAATCAGGAATATACGCACGTAGGTAAAGTAAACTATACATCATTTGCATATTTTTTCGCCTTATTTGCGTAATTTATCAATACAGTTATTATTCACAGTCAGTATTGCAAATTAATTTACATTTTTTATTGATAAGTGTCGAATAGCATTGAAGTTGATACATTGTTATTTGAACCCTTCACTATATAAATTTAAGGGGTAATTTTTATTGCGGGAGAATAAAATCAGCATTCATGCAGGCGATAATCAAAAGCCAATAAGTAATCGCAAATTTTACAGCACTAACATTTCATTTGTAAGCTTCATTTATATCTCCGTAAGAAATAATATGACTTGATTGTATTGTTAGCGTGCATGCCTCTATACAAACGGTTTCAACTTAATAGTTTAAGTTGTTAAGTAGGCATTTGTTATCAATCTATTTCTATACTTACAGTAATTTAACTTTATATGATGTTATCTTCGGCAGATTTTCATAAACCGTTAATCGTTTGTTTAACTTGATGCTATTTTTGGTTTGCTCTAATAAAAGTAATAAGCAAGTCTTGAAGGTGTTCTCTTTTAGTTCTCCTATTGCTCCTCTAGATTTATTCAAAGGTATTCAACAAATATCAGGTTATATCTGACGGTAGAGTTTTGCAGTAAAAGAAAAAAAGCACAATTCAATTTCGCCAGAAAAAAGCCAAAAAAGACGGTTAGAGCGGAAAAAATCGATTTTTAGTACCGATTATGTCTTATGCTCTCTTTTAATAAATAAAGATAGAAGGTATTTATTCTATTTAATTAATAAAAAATGAGTCTTATTTATTTCAAGTTTCAATCGTTAGGATGAAGACATATCGATAAATTTAAGCGATGATATAAACAGTTGATTAAACAAAAAAAATTAGCAATTCTTAAGGATTAAGATAAATTTTAAATTTTATTGAAGAGAGAATGTATAAAGTTTTATCTTTGATAAATTAATCAATAAGACTTGCTAAGTGGTGGAGGAATTTTAAGTATGAAAACTCAGATTGTCGCAGCAGTAGCAGCATTAAGTACAATGTTTTTAGGCGCTCCTGCTCAAGCTGAAAAGACCCTATCTAGCGAAGTATTGCAGTTAACAGAAACAAGAGAATGTTATGCATGTAATTTAAGAGGTGCTAATTTAAGAGGTGCTCATTTGATTGGTGTTGATTTAAGAAATGCCAATTTAAGAGGTGCTGACCTTGAAGAAGCAAATCTAGAAGGTGCGGATTTGACTGGTGCAGATTTGACTGGTGCTAACTTAAAAGGTGCATTTATTAATAGCACAACCTTGAATAAAGCCGATTTAACTAATGCCAATTTGAGCGATTCTCAGCTATACAGCGCTCAATTAGAAGATGCAACATTAGTGGGTGCGAATTTAGCTGGTGCGGAAATATTTAACACTTCAGTGGGTGTTGGTGGACAATACCTCGAAGAACAATAAGACTTTTAACTATTACGAATAATTTGATAAATAGTTCTTGTCGGAGATGCACAAATGTGTGTCTCTATATTTTTGTATTTTGAACAGGACTTACTTCTTGGACTATAGTCATTCCTGCGGAAAAAACATACGGTAGTGCGTTAACGCACTACGGAAATTAATTGGAATCACTATAACTATAGGATAGAGTTCTACGAACATATTTTTATTTATAAACCGGGTTTCTGGAAAAGTAATAGCGATTCATAATAAAAATGTAGAGACGTTGCATTGCAACATCTCTACATTTTTTAATAATTGTTAAGGAATCGGCTAAATAGATAAAAACTGCGATTTATTCTCCGGTAATCGATAAACCTTCGACCCAAATCCGGGGACAAACTCCTCCAGGAGTCAATTCTCCTTCTTTTTCGACAAAAACAATTGATTTAAGAAGTTCGCGAAAATCACCAGCTATGGTTGCTGAGTCAATACTGGTTTTTTCTCCTTTATTCATCAACCAACCATCAAATGGTAAAGAGAAAGAACCTTGTAAAGCTCTAACTCCTGCATGAAGTGCTTGGACATCATCGACAAAAACAACATTTTCAGCAGTATCTAAACTAAACTGCTTTTCCGGTGCTTTACTTGCAAAAACGTGATAGAAGTTAGGACTGATAGTGACTTTAGCACCGATGTTAGCATTTCCCGTGGGTTGAGCATTCATTCGTTTAGCAGTACCAGAACTATGAAGAAAATTCTTCAAAACTCCGTTTTCAATTAACGATATTTGACGGGTAGGAGTTCCTTCTCCATCAAATGTTTCTGCACCAATATTTG
>CAKZYM010000877.1 GCA_937884685.1 uncultured Calothrix sp. | reverse complement strand
TGTGCTGATACTAGTTTGTCTACTTTAGAAGTGGTAATTGGTAATTGGTAATTGGAGAGAGGAGAAGAAATTAATTTATAACTCGTTACTTGCTACTTGCTACTCGCTACTTGCTACTCATAACTCCTAACTATTTCCTACCTTCTCAAAACTACTTGAAAAGAATTCAAATATCCTCGAATGCTTTTACCGAGGTATTTTTCTTGCTTTTTAGTAGTAATTACCATTGCTTGATATAAACGTCCTTCGGCGAAGAACATTCGGTTTCTGGTGATTTTTCCGGCTGAGTTGACGTATTTAAATTCCTTTCCGGGTTGATTGTTATAACTCCGAATGTTTTTTTGGCTGATTAATGTGGATTTGGTTGTTTTTAATGCCATATCCCGTGCATTATCTAATACTGCTTGGGGATTAGCGAGTTTACCGTAACTATGGGGAAAGTCATTGTAAGCGACAACGTAAGCTACTTGCTGCTTGGGAGGTTTGGCAAGAAATATATTTAAGTTGATTTCTCCCATGAAGGTTTTTTTGGTTTCACTCATGGATTTAGGCATTCCTGGCATTAATACTTTGAAACTACCATCAGGGGAATTGAATACTTTCCATTGTGACTTTTTGGCTGCTTGCGCTGTAGCTGTGTGATGTTGGTTAATTTCTACTGCTGCAAAGCTACTAAATACTAAACCGACGGCGATTAGGGGCAATAAAGCTTTTTTTGTCATAGTTGTTGCTTAAGAAGATGCTGATATTACTTATTTTGCGAGCTTCTGTTATAACCTAGAAGCGCTAATAGCAGCACCTATTAAACCAACTTGTGAGTTAAGAATTATATGTACGGGTATGTCTTGCAAGATGCTTCGCATTCTGCCTTTACTACTGAAATTCAATAAAAAGTTACCGTTTTCAATTAAGGGAAGTATTTTCGGGGCAATTCCTCCACCAACGTACAAACCACCATATGGTAGTAATTTTAACGATAAGTTACCCGCTTCTGCTCCGTATGCATCTACGAACATCTGCATCGTCTGCTCGGAAAGGCGATCGCTCTTGTTGACGGCGGCTGTACCGATTGCTGCACCAGGGTCTACGCTCTTTTCTTTCCCAGCTTCTCTTTCCCAAGTTGTAACGACTTTAGCTATTTCTGGCGATTCTGGAGCCAGTTTTCTATCTCGTAAAAACTCATAAATTGATACGATACCCATCCCGGAAACTACTCTTTCTACCGAAACTCTTTGAATATCATGTTTATCCAGCAGATATTTTAAAAGTTGAAATTCCAACTCGGTACGAGGAGCAAAATCGGAATGTCCCCCCTCAGAAGGAAATATCTGGTACATATCGCCATTTTTAATCAAAAATCCCTGTCCCAAACCAGTACCAGCACCAATAATACCAATCGGTGCTTCCAGATTTGGTTTACCTTCTTGCAAAGTTAATATGTCCTTCTTCTCTAAACCCAAAATACCAAAGCCAACCGCAGCAAAATCATTAATTAAAGTTACATGAGCAATCCCCAACTGCTCTTGTAAACGCGAACTATCCAAAAACCAGGCTAAATTAGTTAACTTAGCCGTATTGTTAACCACCGGGCCAGCTATAGCAAAACAAGCCTTTTGAGGAATATCCTTTGTCTTTGCTGCTGCTAAAAACTGTTGCACTATCGGAACTAAATCGGGAAAATCCTTACTAGGATAACGTTCCTCATACAAAGTCTTTAGTTTAGGCTTCTCCGACGCTTCAACTAAACGTAAAATAGTCTTTGTACCGCCGATATCTCCCGCTAATAGTAATGTCATAATTAGTTGTTAGTAGTTAGTAGTTAGTTGTTAGTGGATAGTTGTTGGTGATTAGTTGCTGTATATCATAATCAGCGAGCAAAATGTATGTCATAACAGACAAACTGCACTAACACGCTACAATTGAAAATTAATTTATTAGTGCGTAATAAAAAATAATTAGCCCAATTACCTATTACCCATTACCCATTACCAACTTCCAACTTTCTACCACTAACAACTAACCACTAACAACTATCCACTATCCAATTCAATTAAACCTGACAACTTCTTCAACTTCTGTCAAATGAGAAGTATCTCCCGAAAGCTCTAATAACCATTCTGGGTCTTGACGAACAACTTTCACTAAGCTACATAAGGTCGCTTTGACTTTTTCTACAGCTAAATCACCGACAAATCCCATTGCTGCACCTAATACAGATGCACCATGAGCAACTAGTAAAATATTTTCTGGGGAATATTCATTTGCTAAACATCTTGCAGTTTGTGCGGAGCGTTGACGCATTTTTTGGCGAGTTTCGGGATAATTGACCGCTATTTGTGGAGTGTAGCTAACGTCAATATAAGGATATACTTCTAATAATTCTTCAATTGAATGTCTTTCTGGTTCTTCAGTCATCCAATCGGGATTCAACCATTCACTCAATCCGGTTTCTAATTTAATCGGTAAATCGAGAACCGATGCAACTGCTGCTGCTGTTTGTACGGTACGCAAAAATGGTGAAGCAAAAATGTGGTGAATTTCTTCGTGTTTGAGACGGTTTGCTAACTGTTGCGCTTGTACCATACCATCATCCGATAGCGGTGGGTCATAACGTCTTTCGGCTGTTAAAAACCAGTCAGGGTTTACAAAGTCGAGACGATTAGCGTGTCTTGCTATCCAGATAATTTGAGACATTGAGATAAAAGCTGAAATTCATTCAGAATCAATATTATCGCATCAATGGTAATGTCTTTTAATATTCTTTTACTAAGGTTTGATTGATTAGATGAGCTTTTACTCGCTACTGCTTGCTCGCTATGATTCAATTTGACTCAAAAGTTTTTCGGCTTCACCAATTTTGAGATTCTGATTGTAAAGAGTTATAACAAATAAATTTTGTATGGCTAAATAATATGGCTCTTTAGTATATA
>CAKZYM010000876.1 GCA_937884685.1 uncultured Calothrix sp. | reverse complement strand
TGGAGCGTAAAAAAGGTGGAAAATCTCGCAGGAGCTATGCAGTTTGGGAAGAAGACGACATAGTACCAATATTAACGTTAGAAATCGTATCGTACACTCCAGGTAATGAATACGACGAAAAATTAGAAATTTATCGAAAACTTGGCGTACTTTATTACGTAGTTTACAACCCCGAATATTGGCAGCGCGACCAACATCAACCACTGTCCGTTTATAAGTTGGTAGATGGTAATTACGAGTTACAAATTAAAGAACCATTATGGCTACCAGAAATTGGTTTAGGAATTGGAAGACATCAAGGTGAAATTGGTGGAATTGAACAGGAATTTCTGTCTTGGTATGACGAAAGTGGAAATCGTTATTTAACCGCAGAAGAAAAAGCAGAAAAGTTAGCACAGCATTTACGTTCTTTGGGGGTTGACCCTGATAATTTACCTGGTAATTAGTAATGCTATAAAAATAAAATCGCAGCACCAAAGTAAAAAGATTTGGTGTTTTTTATTGTCAGCAATAAACTACCGAACAATTGCGTATAACTTGGTACTAAAATCTTTATTTTATTGTTTAATAAAAGTCATCGAATATTTTAACTAAATATAACTGTTAACTTAGTTAAACATCAGATGGGACTGTAGAAAAATTTTTCGCTTTATTCATGAAATATGCACACCAACTTTACACTCAATCGTCCGGCTTCGCAAGAATTAAACGTCAGTACTACAACTGTGAGAAACTGGTGCAAGCTAGCCGACATAAAAATTCCTTCATAGAAGAAGCTTCTTCAGTTGCTTAGATTTAGAGTTACTAGTACCGCTTCGCGGAAGTAAGAAGTAAGAAGTAATAAGTAAGAAGTAAGATTTTCTAGGCTTTTCAGCCATTCTTAATGGTTGCCTTATTTACGCCAACTTGTACTAGCTTGTTTTCACGTAGCTAATCGATTTCTCAGAATTGGTCAGTTCGATTATGTCGAAGAAGTAGTCAACAGAGGTGGATTGAAATTATATGTTCAAGAAGTGCGACGTACTGACTTATATAGTTTCTTAACTGAGTTTTTAACATCAGAAGAGCAAGACTCTCTTTAAAAACTCTATTTTTATGCGATCGCACAAAGTTAGGGATGTAGTATATTTGTATTAAAGGTTAGAAACCCGATTAAATCGTTCAACTTTTTTCTAACTGGATTTAAAATAGGCGAACCGTGAGTCGTAATCTAAGCTAATATCTATTCAAAAGCGTTTCGGTAATCTTCCTGAAAGCTTGATTCCTATTCCCTATTCCCTAACCGTATTCCTATATCATATGCTGCAAATGGTCGTTTAAAATCGGGGTGAATCATTATGACCGAAGTAACTGCGAATTATGATGAAACTTGGAAGGAAGCAATTACTCAATATTTTAATTATTTTTTACAATTCTTTTATCCTGAAATTTACGCTGTCTTTAGATTGGAATAAAACACCTGTTTCTTTAGATAAAGAATTAGAACAAATTACAGCAGCAGCAGAAACTCCAAAACGCCGTGCTGATAAATTATTTCAGGTTTGGTTAAAAGATGAACAAATTCTGTGGATTTTGATTCATATTGAAGTCCAAAGTCAATATGATAAAGAATTCAATCAAAGAATGTTTATCTATAATTATCGAGCTTTTGATTTATACAATCAGCCCGTTATTAGTTTAGCAATTTTAGGTGATGAATTTTAGCATGGCGACCTAGTTCTTATCAGTATAGCTTGGGAAATATTCAACTGATGTTTAATTTTTCAATTGTTAAGCTATTAGATTACCAATGGGAGGATTTAGAACGCAGCCAGAATGTTTTTGCTATAGTTGTAATGGCGCATTTGAAAACTAAAGAAACTACTAGTAATTTATCCGAGAGGGAGCAGTGGAAATGGAATTTATCTCGTCTGCTTTACGAAAAAGGCTATAACCGCAAACAAATTGTTGATTTGTACAAAGTGATTGATATCATGATGGCTTTACCTATAGAGTTACAAGCCAGTTTTGAAGAAAAATTAACTAATTATCAGGAGGATAAAAAAGTGCCTTTATTAAGCAATATTGAAATACGGGCTATTGAGAGAACAACAAAGACCACTCGTAGAGAAGATATTATCAAGCTACTACAAAAACGCTTTGGTAATCTTCCAGAAAGTTTGGTAGAAAATATTAATCAAATTGATGATATCGCGGTTTTGGAAAGTTTAGTTGTGGAAACAATCGGCGTTAATTCTCCGGAAGATTTTCAGCAACTTATTGATTCTCAATCATAGGATAATGGTTGATTTATAAGGTTTGATTTTTTGAATAATTCGGAATCAGAAAATGGTGCGTGACGGTAATATAAACATTTTTCGTTATTATTTATAATTTATCGTAACCGTCACGCACCCTACAAACTGATAATGTATGCTGTATCACATTTATATATTTATTCAGCAAGCCCTAATTATGATCAAACTTGGAATATGTAATAACTGAATATAAAGTTTGATTGTGGAAACAAAAGCG
>CAKZYM010000875.1 GCA_937884685.1 uncultured Calothrix sp. | reverse complement strand
AGCCTTTCTAAAAAATATTTCACAAAATCGTAGTCATTATGACTTTATATAGGCTATAATCAAACTCATAACGACTACGCTTAACAAGTGATGCTAAAACAGTAATCTTGTCTGCGTACTATTAAAGAGAGGTATGAGAGCATGGATTTATCAAATTCCAACACAGCGAAGAACTTAGAAGCAGCTTTTGGTGGAGAGTCGATGGCAAATCGTAAGTATTTGTTCTTTGCTGAAGTTACTAAACAGTTGGGAATGAAAGAGCTGTCCAAACTTTTTAAAGATACAGCTAATCAAGAAACAGAACATGCTTTTGCTCATTTTCGGTTAATGCATCCAGAATTGGTAGTAGATGATGTTGATTCCTTAAGCGAGGAACAAAAGAAATCCATAGCAGCTCGCTGTTTGGAATTAGCAGTAGAAGGTGAGACCTACGAATACGAAACGATGTATCCGGGTTTTGCACAAGAAGCACGTGCAGATAGAGACGGTAAAGCAGAAGAAGAATTCAAAACCCAGGAAGAAGAATCCCGCGAACATGCTGACATGTTCCGTAAAGCTACCCATAACTTCGGTTTGTTAACGAGTATTGAACACCATCATGCTCGTCAGTACACCGTAGCATTGGAAGCTCTGGATGGTAAAACAGCACCAGAAAAGAAAGCTAGTGACGACCCAAAAACACAAAAATGGATTTGTCGTCAATGTTCAATGATATACGACCCAGTAGCAGGGGACCCAGATTCTGGGATTGCACCGGGAACAGCATTCGAGGACATTCCCGAAGATTGGCATTGTCCCATTTGTAATGCTACCAAGAAAACCTTTACTCCCTACGAAGAAGAGCAAGAAGTTGCTGTAGCTGCATAGGTGATATCGCGTTTTTAAATTATTTGTAAACATATAAAAACCCGGTTTTTGGAAAAACCGGGTTTTCGTATTTTCATAAACCGTAGATAATCAACTTTTATTTATTAAACTTGTTAATACTGTCTTTTTTTTCTATTTCCTCTTCCCTGCTCTCCTTCATCTAAATATAAATCCGGGTCAGGTGCATAGTAAGGACATGAGCTATCTTCAGGACCGCGAGGATACATTTTACAGACAATTATATCCCCTTGATAAAAGCGACATTGGATGCACTTTGGCATTTTGCGTTTGATTTTTGGCTTAATCATAAGAAATTTGAGCTAAAGTGCGTTTTTTAAGAAATAATCAATCTCGGGAACCTAATCTATAATCTTTTTTTAAAAGAAAGCTTTCTTTCAGCAAAGAAGTATAGAGAGAGGTCAAAAATCAGTAAACTTTACCTCTAACTTTCTACAGCGAAATCATCTGGATCTACACCCCAATTTATCCAAGTAATCGCTTCACGTGCGGATTCCAAATTAGGAGGAACCCTTAAAACATGAGTATATCCGGTGCTGGGACAAATCATCTTCAGTAATACTATTGGTTCCACATCAGCATCCGCATCAATTTTTATTAAGTCATATTCCCTAAAAGAATCTAGTTTAATTGCTTTTAATTCATTACAAATACGGTTGTAACCAATAGCTTGAATTAAAATCCGACGTAATTCACTATTATTTTCTGACAACAACCATTTTGCTTCCCATTGATTGGGATGTACTGTTCCGTATTGTTCGGGTAAAGCAACTCCGTGATGATAATACAAACCGTATCCATCAGCGAATTGAATTGCTGGTTCACCTTCTGAGTGGAGACGAGTTTCTGAATCTAGGGAAAATTTACTTGGTCTATCGCAAACAATGCAAACGTCTTCAAAAGGAATAAACCAACCGCAATTTTCAAAGAGTTGCTTTAAGCAGTCGTACCACTGTTGGGTTTTTTCATCGAGAGTGATTTTTAGAAGTGATTGGTAGGTTTCGATGAGGTAGATTTGGTGAAGTATATGTTCCGGGAAAATAATATTATCAATTAACAAGAACCCTAAACCGCTATAAAATTTTATTGTTTGCGATATTAATTGCAATTCTTTGACAAATTCTGAATTATTAAATTCATATTTGACAAGTTGTTGCATAAGGTTTTGTCTCAACTTATAATCTTTATTTTGGTAATTATCAATACTAGCTTTGATGAGTAAATTTATTATTTTCCATGACTCCTCACCTATCTGATAAAAAAAAGACGGTGTATTGCAATTTATAACTTGTACCTTTAACTTTAATAAATTACTTGTTTTAGAATTAAAAGATTTATAATTACTAGCAATAATAACTTTAGGTGCTTTCAGACCAACATTAACATAAGCAAGCGTTACCACTTCAATGACTTTTTGATGATTTAAAGGTAAGAATAAAAATTTTTGATATTTATCGATTAAATCAGTTGGCGGAACTAATCCAGAGATTGGATTACCTTGTATATGTAGATGATTAATATCTTTAAATTCTCGAAATTAACTAAAATCAGTGATTTTATTACAACTGATATCTAAGGAATGGATTTTTTGCAAATATTTGATAGAATCTAAACTTAAAATCTTATTGTGAGACAAAGATAAAAGGTTGAGATGAATTAAGTTTTTAAGTGAACTTAAATCAGTAATTTGGTTAGAATCTAAGGTCAAGGATTCTAATGCTGTAAGTTTTTTCAGTGGAGTAATATTCGCAATCTGGTTATTATCTAAATAAAGCTCTTGAATGTTGATTAATGATTCTAATATACTAATATCGTGAATTTGATTAAAATTAAGATGTAGTATATTTAAATTAATCAATGTTTTGAGCGAACTAATATCTTGAATTTGATTATCACTAAGGTCTAAATCAATTAAATTTTTTAATTCCTGTAAAGGAGTCAAATCATAAATTTTGTTTTCCGAAAGATTTATATAAGTTAACTTTTTGAGAGTTACTAATGGACTTAAATCAGTAATATTACAATCATCTAAATATAATCCTGGCTCATTTAACATCACCCGTTCCGCTTCCAAATAATCATCAGTTCCAGCAATTTC
>CAKZYM010000874.1 GCA_937884685.1 uncultured Calothrix sp. | reverse complement strand
CCTTAATAAGGAGAGGGACTGAGGGTGAGGTTTTATATTTAATTTTACCTACTTAAGCATCAACTTAAACAAAATAGAACATTAACACAACTCATTATCAGTTAAAAATAAAATATCAGCCTTAACTGAAGTATTCTGTTCATAAAAATATTTTTTTAATCCAATAATTTTTAATTAGATATTACCTCATATCTAATATTTTTTAGAATAATATGTACCAAATCATCGTTTAACTGAATATTATTAGCTACTAAAAAAATATCTAACATACGACTATAATCACTTAGATTACAAAAATTGGTCATTTGAATATGAAACAGTTTTTTTTTACGGCGATTATAAGCGTATTTTGCTTCGTTCTACCTCAGCCTAGTAATGCTCAGGAAAATCTCATAGAAAAACAGAATAATCTTGATAAAAAAGAAAATTTAGTAACAGAAAAAACCGAAAATATAAATTTAGATACTTCTCAATTAAATATAACCGGTTTAGAAACAGCAGATATCAAACCCACCGTTACTGCACAAAAACTATCTCAAGAATTACAGGATATACCCTTATATTGGACTGTAATTTCCGAACCGGAAATCCAAGAATTTCTCATCAATTATCTTGGAGATATCGCCAAAAAAATCGCTAGATATAACTATTCCCCAAAGTACGAGCGGGGTAATGAGTTAGGTAACTATATTACAATGCAGGGATTAAAAAACCCTATATTTCTTACCCCTCTAGATAGAGCGGCTTTTTATATCGATGATATTCCAGTTGACTATAACAATTTATTCATTCTCTCTTCTCCTGAATTGGACAGAATACAAGTACTGGGAATCCCTCAAAGTAGTCTAGTTGGTAAAAATAGTTCTGGGGGTATAGTTAAGGCTATTTCTCGTCAAGCAAGTTCGGAACCAGAAGTCATAGCTGGTGCAAGTTATGGTAAATATAATAGCCGCGAACTGCAATTTTCTCTGAATGATGCTTTGGTTGAAGATAAACTAGCGTTGCGAATTGCTGGAGTGTACCAAGGTCGAAACGGATTTATTCAAAACACCGCTACAGACGAAAAAATAGGTGAAAAAGCGCAATTTGCAGCACGAGGACAGCTTTTATGGACACCTACGTCAGATTGGACAATATCTTTTAATAGTTTTAACAGCTTTATAAACGACGGTCATCCTCCTTTCAACAAACTTGATGCTTCCGAAGCATTCGAGGTTGATATAAATACAGAAGGGTACAATAATTACAATACAAATACTCAAGCTCTGAAAGTTGGTTATCAGGGTAAGGGTTTTCGAGCAACATCAATTACAGCACGTCGTTTTAGTCAGCAAGAATTCCTGTTTCCCGGAACTACGGGAGCGACACAGACTATTGATGATTTGAAATTGAAACTATGGACGCAGGAATTACGCTTTCAGTCTCCCGAAACTGCGAAGAATTTTCAATGGTTATTAGGTGCTTATTACGAATCTCAGAATTATATCGTTGATAATGCTCAAGTTGACATTCCAGGATTGCCAAAAGTTCGACGCTTCGGAGACGATTATCGCAAAACCTATGCGCTATTTGGACAGGTCGATTACAAACCTATGGAACCATTAACCCTGTCAGCTGGTTTAAGATACGAATCTAGCAATTCATCTTTAGACAGCACTTATGATTTTGTAAATCCTGACGGTAGTTTAAGTCCAATACGTCCGGACGTTGAAGATGAAAAAGTCAGCGACGAGGAATTTATTCCCAGCTTCGGTTTAAAATATCAACTCAGTCCCAATTTAATTGGATACGCTAATATTGCCAAAGGTTATAGACCCGGTGGATTAAATTACGGAGCCGATACTGAAGATACCCTACTATTTAAAGAAGAAAAAGCCTGGAATTATGTAGTAGGTTTACAATCAGTTTGGTTGAATGGTTATTTGCTTGCTGGTTTATCATTATTCCACAAAGATATACATGATTATCAAGTATTGCAGTTTGATGAAAATGGAGTATTAGGTGATATTAATAATATCGATTTAAAAGCCACCGGAGTCCAATTTCAACTGGTGGGAAAACCAGCACCAGGGCTTGATTTAATTGCATCAGCTGGTTATACAAACAGTAAGTACAAAAACTATATAAATACTGAAACTGGTATAGATTTAAGCGACAATCAAGTTCCTTTTCTACCGCAATTTACCTATAATTTAGCCGCTCAATATCGTACTCCGGGAGGTTTATATGCGCGTGCAGAATTACGCGGTTATGGTCTTACTTATTTTGATGATGATAATACAATCAAGCAAGAACCATACGCTCTTGTAAATGCTCGAATCGGCTATGAAGCTGAAACATACGGTATTTATCTATATGCAAATAACTTGTTTGACACTCGTTATCTGACTTCGGGATATTTATTCCCAGTACCAGATGGAACCGCAGAATTTGGCGACCCCGTGATATATGGTATACAAATGAAAGCGAAATTCTAATTTTATTGTTGTCTAACTTCAAATATCAAAACTTTTTCCTACAAATTATTGAATTTATAACAGTTTTAATTGAGTCCAATACACTTAAAACCTCACCCCCTCATTAGGACACCCCTCTCCTTAACAAGGAGAGAGGAAGGGGTGAGGTTCCGCTATATTTGTAATCTAAAAAACAATATCAACTCCTCAATACTTGTTTGACAAGCTGTCGTTTGACACAGATATTTAATAAGTAAATAATATTACCTTAATTAATTGTGACATGATAAATAATGCTGCAATTTTTTATCTGTATATATTTACTTATTTAGTTGTGTGTGAGGATATTTTGAAGTTGAAATTTTGGTACGCAGGAATACTAAGTATATTTTATTTAACCCTATCTCAATCAGCTCTAGCAGAAGAAAATCTTATAGAGAAAAATATTAGCCTTGATAAAGAAACTTCAGTTGAGGAAACTGAAAAATCAATTTCAAATATTCGTCAATTAGATGAAATTAAATTTCCAAAAACCAACGCTTCTTATTTACTGACACAGGAAAATACAACTCCTGCAATTATCGAGATAACTGGTGTCAGAACACAGCAAACAAGTAATGGTTTGGAAGTTGTTTTAAAAACTCCCCAGGGAGATTTATTAACACCGATAACAAGAATAGATGGTAATACTTTAATTGCAAATATTGAGAATGCAGTATTAAATTTGTCTGGTGGTGGAGAATTTCAGACAAAAAATCCGCTAGAAGGAATTGCTCTAATAACCGTCAAACAGATAGTTAATAAAGTACAAATACGAATAACTGGTGTAGAAAATGCACCCAGTGTAAAAATCTCCAACAGCCAAAATGGATTAACTTTAAGTTTAGATTCCATACCTCAAGCTGATATCGAACTTACCGTCACAGCACAAAAACGACCGGAAGAACAGCAAGAGATTCCTTTGAGTTTGACAGTGATTCCTCAACAGGAAATCGAAGACGCTCAAATCGATTCTTTTCAAGATATCGCAAACTATACCCCTAACTTTCGCTTTGCTCCCACATCTAGTGGTGGTACTGAGTTTAGTAACTACAGCATGAGGGGTGTGAATAATGCTAACTTTCTTACCGCTCAGGATAGCGTCGCTTTTTACATTGATGACGTTCCGGTTGACTATAACGGATTTTTAGATTTAGCTTTCACCGATTTAGAAAGAATAGAAGTACTCAGAGGACCTCAAAGTACTCTTTATGGTAAAAATAGTTCGGCTGGTGTAGTTAACGTTATTTCTCGTCAAGCAACTTTTGAACCAGAAGTTACCTTTGGTTTGAGTTATGGAAAATATGATAGCCGCGAACTGCAATTTTCTATCAACGATGCTCTAGTTGACGATAAATTAGCATTAAGAATTGCTGGAGCTTATAGAGGACAAGACGGATTTATTGAAAATCTTGCTACAGGTGAAAAAATAGGAGAAAGAGCGCGATTTGCAGGTAGAGCGCAACTTTTATGGACACCAACATTAGATTGGACTGTATCTTTTAATAGCTACAACAGTTTTACCGATGACGGAAATCCGACTTACAACAAAATTAATCCAGACGACCCATTTGAAGTTAATTTAGAAACTGAAGGTTTCAATAAGCTTAGTACCAATACCCAAGCTGTGAAAGTTGGTTATAACGGTGAAGGTTTCCGAGCAACTTCGATTACAGCACGTCGTTACAGTCGTCAGGAAAACGTTGTTCCTGGAAGTACGGGAGCAGTTCAGATTATTGATGATATTAATTCAACAACATGGACGCAGGAATTACGGTTCCAATCTCCAGAAACTGCTGAAGGTTTGCAATGGTTATTGGGTGGTTACTACGAATCTCGCGACTTTACAGTTGATGATAATCAAATCGACTTTCCCGGATTTGGCAGATTTCGACGTTTCGGAGACGATTCTCGGACAACTTATGCGGTATTTGGACAGGTCGATTACAAACCCATCGAACCATTAACCGTATTTGCTGGTTTACGTTACGAAACTTCCGATGCTTCTTCTGACAGTACCTATGAGTCAATAAACCCCGATGGTAGTTTAACTTCACTCCGTCAAGAAGAATTTAGAGATGAAGAAGTCAGTAACGATGAATTAATTCCCCGGTTTGGGTTGAAATATCAACTCAATCCCAACTTAATGGCTTATACAACTATCGCGAAAGGGTATAGACCTGGTGGATTGAATTACCGTGCTGGTAGTGAAGCAGAATTACGATTTGGAGAAGAAAAAACCTGGAGTTACGAAGCGGGTTTAAAATCTTCTTGGTTGGATAATCGTTTAATTGCTAACTTATCGGTATTTCACAATGATGTGAGCGACTATCAAGTATTGCAATTTGACGAAAGCGGATTTTTTGGAAGTGTTAGCAACATCGATGTAAAAGCGACTGGAGTTGAATTTGAATTAAAAGCAAAACCAGCAACAGGATTAGATTTAATTGCATCAGTTGGTTATGTAGATAGTAAATACAAAAACTATTTAAACTCAGATACCGGAGTAGATTTGAGTGACAATCAAGTTCCTTTTGTACCGCAATTTACCTATAATTTAGCCGCTCAATATCGCAGTCCGGGAGGGTTATATGCTCGTGCTGGATTAACGGGTTATGGTATTACTTATTTTGACGACGATAATCAAATCAAGCAAGAACCATACGTTCTCGTAAATGCTCGCATCGGTTACGAAGCTGAGAAATACGGCATTTATTTATATGCAAATAACTTGTTTGACACTCGTTACATAACCTCTGGTTTCTTATTCCCAGTACCAGACGGAACCGCAGGGTTTGGTGACCCAGTAACATACGGAGTCCAATTTAAAGCTACTTTGTAATTTAATTCTTTTGGTGATACAAAAAGAGTTAACTATTCACCACATTTAAAACCTCACCCCTTCCCCTCTCCTTATTAATTAGAGGGGTGTGGGAGGCGGGGTAAGGTCATTTTTTAATCTGTTATTAATTGCAAAAGTATATTTATAAATTGACAATTTATGCTTTCTAAACTAATTATTCTTGCTGCACTTTACACCGCTCAATTTATTCCCACAACCTTTTTTATTCAAACCGTACCTATTTTTATGCGACAGCAAAACATGTCGCTTGATGCAATCGGTTTCCTAAGTTTTCTGATTCTTCCTTCAGCATTAAAATTCCTGTGGTCGCCATTTATTGACCGCTACAGTTTACCAAAATTAGGACATTATCGCGGTTGGATTATTTTCTTTCAACTATTATTAGCAATAGTCACATTCGGATGTGCATTTATTGATATTGAAAATAATTTTGATACTTTAGTTATTTTGATGTTCTGTGCTTTTTTATTCTCATCCAGTCAAGATATAGCAACCGATGCATTAG
Source organism: uncultured Calothrix sp. (assembly GCA_937884685.1). GTDB lineage: Bacteria > Cyanobacteriota > Cyanobacteriia > Cyanobacteriales > Nostocaceae > Rivularia. Next base: position 2,724 of record CAKZYM010000874.1, on the reverse strand, counting down.
CTGTTAATTTACTCGAACCAAATGAACGCGGAATTGGAAATGCAATTCAATCCGGGGGAAATATTTTTGGTGCAATTATTGGCGGTGGTGGAGTATTAATTTTATTAGATAGAGTCGGTTGGAAATACAGTTTAATAATTATGTCATTGACAATGCTGTTGACTTTAATTCCTATAATTTTATATCCAGAAGCTGTTAAGAATAAACCTAAAAAATCGAACTTATTTAAATCCTATCTTCAACCTTTTATTACTTTTCTTTCTCGTCCCAAAGCACTACCTTGGCTTTTAGTTCTTGTACTGTATATGGTTGGAGAAATGATGTCCGGTACAATGTTACGTCCCCTGTTTGTTGATAGAGGTTTATCCCTGTCAGAAATTGGCGTAATGTTGGGAATCGTCAGCTATAGCGCTCGTATTGTCAGCGCTTTGATTGCGGGAGTTTTAATTACTAAATTAGGAAGAATTAATTCGTTAATTTTATTTGGTTTAGCAGCCAGTATTGCAACGCTTTTGTATATAATTCCTGCTAACGGTGTCAGTAATTTACCTATATTGTACGCCGTCACAATTACCGCTAATGCATTTCAAGGCATGGCTTACACAGCATTACTTAGTGTAATGATGGATAAATGCCAACTTCATACTGCCGCTACTGATTATACCTTTCAAGTATCCGTAGTATATATCGGTGGAGTTGCTGCTTCAATGTTGAGTGGTAAAGTTGCCAGTTCTACAGGATATGCGGGAATGTTTATTATCAGTGCAGCGGTAAGTTTATTGAGCGTATTAGTAATTTTTAAATTCTTTCGTAAAGCAGCTGTAGAAAGTAGATAATTTTAATTTTTATTTATTTTTAACTTACGCAACTGGCATATTGTTATTATAGGGTGCTGTGACACTTTGACTATCTTTGAACGTAGTAATAATATTTTTTTTAGTGTCACGCACCAGCAGGTATTATGATATTTTAGTAAATCCTATTATTTTATTTAATCTATTTAATATTCCCTGCTGCTAAAACTTGCTCCACCGTCAAATACAATTGTGGAAAAGTACGAGAAATAATTTTTTGAATACCAGCAAATTCCGTCTCTTCATATAAACCTTCATCCCACAATAAAACCGTGACTTTTGATTCGATTGGGTCAATAATCCAATATTCAGGTATTTCTAAAGCAGCATATTCAGAACGTTTATAGCGATAATCACGCTTTACCGATTCCGGACTAACCACTTCAACAACTAATAAAGTTGGAGACTGACAAACAGCAGATTCATCCAAAAATTCCATAACCTGCTCCGATGTCACAATATAAACATCAGAAAACCGAGATTTTCTCCATCCCGTTCTAATTCCTGCTTCTCGAAAACACATCCAAGGTAACTTTTGATTTTTGATTTGTTCATCAAAATTCTGTTCGATAAATTTTGATATTAGTAGATGTCTAAAAGTTGGTGGATTTATTAATTCAAGTTTTCCATCAATCAATTCGTAGCGATTATCTGTAACATCATCGTAAGAAAGATATTCTTCAAATGAATATACAGTTTTTGTTGTAGTTTGATTCATTATTTTACAATTATTTATCCCAATAAATTTATATTTTCTAAAATAGGTATTTAATGAAATTATAGCGGGAACTTTGTTTTGACACGAAGATTTTAGATAAAAAACCGCAGAGACGCTGAGGAAATAATACAGAGAGATTTACTACTTATAGCACCGAAAGGCTATCTCTAAATCACTCAGCAAGGGAATAACCCTAGGAAAGTGATTGCAAAAATCATCCTATGGATTGTCATTAATATTAGTAGGTTCTAGATAAACAGAAACAAGAGTATTCTTTTGTTTAACAAATTCGCATAGTTGAATATCTGTAAATTCAAAATTGGGTAGATTTTCTGATAATTCCTCAGCTAAATCCGTGCGTTGTGTGGGTGAAATTTGATTCCAATCAGGTAGATTAAAAAATTGACACTTCATCTATCAGGTATAAAATTACTCATCAAAATTAAAAGATTTATAAAGCATCAAGTTAAGAGGGTGTCATACATGATTAGGTATACTACCATATGTAAATCACCTGACATTTTTCAAACCAAAACTTATTCAAATACCACCAAAATATATGCGTTTACCATATTGGCTTCCGAACGTTCGCTCCTGGTTTAATGCTGTAGCTTTAATTTTCCTAATGATTGGTATCGGCTACCTAATGGACTATGCTGGAGACATTATAAGCATTTTGATTAATAAAGCACCTTGGTTAATCGGAACATTTTTGTTTTTATTATTTGCATTTCCCATAGTGACAATCGCATTTTTGCACCATTGGTTACACACCTTCCTAGATGTCTTTTTCCCAGCAAGTAGATTTCCCGAAGACGAATTACAAGCAGGGTGGTTTCCCAGTATATTTAGCTGGTGGGAAGCAATTTTTGGCTGGACAAGCTATGTATTAGCTACATTTTTTGTATTATTCTTCTTAGGAATCTTTACTTCATACTCTAATTTGTTCCAATTAGTATATGTTTGGGGTCAAAACTTCTCTACATCTGGTTTCTCTCTACCTTCTGCTCGCTTTACAATTTTTCAAATAATCGTTGCAGCTTATTTATATCAGCTTGAGTTTTTAGTTAAACAAAGGTTAGTTACAGCAAATAGACAAGAGATTTAAATTTTTTATTAAACTTATGATAGGAACCCAGCATTTCTTTTAGA
>CAKZYM010000873.1 GCA_937884685.1 uncultured Calothrix sp. | reverse complement strand
ATATTTCAAAGTTGACGTAAAGAAAACTCTACGTCAACTATTATTCCAAAACCTAAATTTTTAATCACCCAATTGGTTGTTGACCTGGATTTACCGCATGAATAAATTCACTACCAGATTCAGGAAAGCCTCGTTTATAACAAGCTTCTTCCGGTTTACCCCATCCCAACTGCAAAATTATTTCTAAGAAGTTGGATTTTTCCCATTTCCATAAACTAGACCATTGTGTTCTTTGGTCTATTCTCTTAATATCTTCTATATCAATTTTTTGATATTGTTTACCGTTACTAATGCTTAAATAAAAATCCATCCCTACAGTAACTCGATACCAAAATTCTAAAATCGAAGTTTTGGCTGAATTTAATATTTCCAAGTCATTTGGTAACGCAATTAATTGTCCATCAACTTCAGGAAAACGTAAACTTTCACCTTTCAAATTTACTTCTCGCCATACTATACCGGAAATTTGATGTTCCCTTTGGTATTCATGAATGGCAGCTTTAAAATCTTGATAGGCAGTGAATTTTTGCAAACCTTCAGTTTTGATAAACTGGTCAATTACAGGATTACCAGATACCTTTACCTCTAACTTCAAGCGTTTTCCAGTCAGACAAGCTTGGCGCTCATCTGTCAAAATTCGGATTAATTCTTCGGTAGTGTAAACTTCTGACATCAGAATACACTCTAATAATAATTACATTTATCAATAAGCAGGAATTTATAAGTAATTTATAAATACATTACCGCTTACCTTTAGATATTATCCTTTCATTTTAAGGATTGCAGTATTAGATATCACTAAAAACTAAGTGCCGAAAAAATTGTTCGGCACTTTAAGTCATTCAGATAACTCACTACTGAATTCATTAAAGGAACGACGCTTTAATTCCACTGATTCAGAGCGCGGTAATAAATCAAACACTTCCCGGAATTTATCGTCAATTACCTCGAAAGGTACTTGCCCTTTTTTGTTTAAAACCACATCTCCCTCTTGATTAAATACTACTACTTGAGGAACACCACCGGAATAGTAATGGCTTGCTTCTGTAGGAGAATCATTTGGTTTCAGTGGGATAGTATCTACATCTACAGGGATAATTTCTGCTACGCTACCGTAAAATGACTGGATGCGGGAAATAACTATAGCGTACTGCTTGCAATCGCTACTATCATCTACATAAAATGCTAATATTGCTGGTTTATGATTTTCCAAAGCTTGTGCCAAAGTTGCGCTAGGGGGAATCAGCGAGCCATTACCAGCATAAACAACAAAGATGTTCCCTTCGTATGTATCATCATTTATAGCCGCTAACGCTTGTGGCATACTCATAAATAACATGCAACTAACTAGCATTAATAAAGACAAACAACGCTGCCAACCATAAGAGAAAATATGTAAAATATGCGACTTTAATTTATTCATTCAAAGGAACCTTTTTAATTAGATTTTGTTTGAAGTTTGTGCTGAATTCGACTTATACGTATGGATATATAAATATTCTGAACGCATAACGGGTGAAAGGTCAAAAGGATTTTAGATTTTAGATTTTGGATTTTGGATTTTGGATTGGGAGGATGAAAGTTAGGAGTTAGGAGTTAAGAGTTAAGAATTTTGAAAACAAGGTTAGGAATTATCAAAAATTTTCTACCCCCTCTTCCCTCCTCTCTCCTTGTCCCCTTGTCTCCCCATCCCAAGAAATTGTTACCCCAAGTCTAGATTTTTCTCCGGGGATTCGCTAAACTCACGCTTATTAAATTTAAAACTTATATCTTTTTAGGGTACGTTTGTGGCAAAAGTTCAACTTATAGATAAACTTAGACTTGCTTTGGCTGTATCTACTGCAAAAAGCGTAACTTTTGGAGTTCGTGCTTTGCGTCTGGGTGCTGCTTCGGTTTTACCCGGTTCGATAGCAAGACGTATTGAACCCAAGCTTTTACAGTCTTTGAGCCAGCAGGTCAAAAAGGGCATTATATTAATTGCTGGTACTAATGGTAAAACTACCACATCTTTGCTGTTACGCACGATGTTGGAAGAACAAGGTTTTCGCGTTGCTCTCAATTCTACTGGTGCTAATCTGGAAAATGGATTGGTAACAGCTTTGATGGAAAGCACCAATTTGGCTGGTAATTTAGATGTAGATTATGCCATTTTGGAAGTTGATGAAAACATTGTTGCTAAAGTATTGCAGCCAATTCAACCAAAAATTATTCTAACTTTAAATCTATTTCGCGACCAATTGGATAGATATGGTGAAGTAGATTCTATTAGTAAACGCTGGACAAAAGCAATTTCTAACCTTGCACCAGATACAACTGTAATTCCTAATGCTGACGACCCGACTTTATCTTATTTAGGTCAGCAGCTATCCCAAAAGGTTGTATTTTTTGGTTTAACCGAACCCGAAAAGTATTTAGAAGCGATTCCCCATGCGGTTGATTCGATTTATTGTCCTAATTGCGGACATTCTTTGGATTACGAAGGGGTTTATCTATCACATTTGGGAGACTATACTTGTCCTCAATGCGGTTTTGCTAAAAGCGAACCCGAATTAAAAAGTCGCGAATGGGAGCAGGTTTTAGTCGGACTTTACAATAAATACAATACCTTAGCTGCTGCGACCGCTGCCAAAGAATTAGGAATTGATGAAACCAGCATCCGTAAAGCAATTCCCAAATTTCAGCCAGCTTTTGGACGTGCGGAAGAGTTAATTATAAATGGTAAGAAAGTACGCATTTTGCTATCGAAAAACCCGGTAGGTACTAATGAAACCATTCGTGTAGTCACTGAAAGCAGCAATAAAACAACTTTACTCGTGTTGAACGACCGAGTACAAGATGGAGAAGATGTATCTTGGATTTGGGACGTTGACACCGAAACATTAGTGCAGCGCGGAGGAACTCTAGTCGTAAGCGGTGATAGAGTTTATGATATGGCTTTACGTCTGCGCTACAGCGAAAATTCACCCGAGAGCAATTTCAACTTAATTGTCGAAGAAGATTTGGGACAAGCAATTACAACAGCTTTAGAAAATACTCCAGAACACGAAACTTTGCATATCTTACCCACGTACACCGCAATGTTAGACGTGCGGGAAGCTTTGACAGGTAAGAAGATTCGATAAACAGAGTTAGGAATTAGGAGTTATGAGTTAGGAGTTAAAAATATTTATAACTATTCCCTATTCCCTATTAACTTCTAACCTTTAATCTTTGACCTTTAACCTTTAACCTTTGACCTATCACTATGACTAACCAAAAATTTGAATTAACTATAGGCTGGCTTTATCCAACTTTAATGAGTACTTATGGAGATAGGGGTAATGTCATTGTCATTGAACGTCGCGCTCAGTGGCGAGGATATGATGTAAAAGTAGTACCTTTAGACCAAAATTCAAAACCAGAAGATATTCAATCGGTGGATGTGATTGTTGGTGGTGGGGCACAAGATAGACAGCAAGAAATCGTAATGCGCGATTTGCAAGGGAAGAAGGCTGATGCTATGCGCGAAAAGCTTGATAATGGTACTCCTGGAGTATTTACTTGCGGTTCTCCACAACTATTGGGACATTATTACGAACCTGGTTTAGGACAAAGAATTGAAGGTTTAGGAATTTTGGATTTAGTTTCGGTTCATCCCGGTGAAAATACTCGTCGCTGCATTGGTAATTTGGTTATAGAAGTTACTGCTTCTAAATTAGCGAAAGATTTAAGAGAAATGTTGGGTGGAGCTACACCTTATTTAGTCGGCTTTGAAAATCATGGCGGACGTACTAAATTAGGAGAAACTGAAGCTTTGGGTAAGGTAGTTTACGGTTTGGGAAATAACGGTGAAGATGGAACTGAAGGAGCTTTTCATCAGAATGCGATTGCAACTTATTCCCATGGGCCATTATTGCCGAAAAATCCAGTTGTCGCGGATTGGTTGATTCAAACTGCGTTAAGAAATAAATATCAAGAACCGGTTTCTTTAACACCCTTGGACGATACCTTAGCAATGCAAGGAAGAGAAGCGATGTTAAAACGATTGAATGTAGATGTTGCTGAGGGTGAAGTTGCCAAAGTTTAAGTAACAACTTACCCCGTGCGGTTTACCTTTGTAATCAATTAGGTGTGGATGCTGTGGGATTGGGTACTCCTGATTGGGAAAGTTATCGTCAAGAAACCGTAATGGGTCTTACTTTCAGAGAATATTTTTCTACGATAAAAGCATTATGGCAAGTTCATATTACTCGCCCCAAACCAACCTTTTTAGGACATTTTGAAGGAATTAAGTAATTGTACAAATAATTGTAAAAAGATTAATTATCAATACATAAACTAGTGAATAGAGAATAAACTTAAAAGAGATAAAATTAATAGCCGTAAAATAAATACGGCTTCAGTCTTAATTTCTTAAGTTGCTATACAATAAGGTGAAATAAAATATAAATCCCATAAATAGCATCCACCTCGTCTGCCACTGAATTCTACTTGCCAAATTCCCATATCAGTTCTAAAATCTATCAGAGCTTGACCAGATTTCTTCTGTTTGCGTAAATAATCACTGATGACATATTTTGTCTGAGATTCATCAAGAAATGGAGTCAGTCTTTCCGCTATTTCTCTGGTCAAGCATCCGGAATCTATTTGCACGCGACATCGAAAAACAAAGGGTTTACTTTGCTTTTGGGATGTGTTATTTCTCCTAGGCATAGGTTTAGCAATTAACAGTTAATAATTTTCATCCATCAAGTGTCGATTTTCCGCGAGCATTAATTTACCTTGCACCATAAGGTATTACCCTAAGTTAAGGCGTTATTTATCAGTTATCAGTTTCTCGTCAGTTAAAAATAACTGTTAATTAGCTATTCATAGGTGATTTTGGAAGCGGTAATAAGTTCGGTAACACTGCTTCAATTACTATTCAGTCTATTATCTGCGTTACCGATTCTAAATATCCAGTACAAGATAAAACATTTATCATATAATTTTTTGTTTTATGTTGAATTGCTACATTTTAATCATGTAATGCTTGTAATTTAGTTTGCTTTTACGTACAAGAATAAAATATTTAAATTACAATTATTGAAAGCCCGGTCTCTGAGAGAAACTGGGCTTTCAATGAATATAAATTTTGATAAATAGCGTCATAAATATTCAATCTAAATTAATTCTCATCCAAATTGATTAAAGTAAAGCAAGTATTTTACGCTATCAAATAATATATATTCGGATAATAATCGAGCAGTTAAAAGTAAATTATGAAAACTTAAATAACTTTTTCCCTTAGCTTCTGTCTTCAAGTTTAAGCAAAGATTGCCAATCATTAATTGCCTTTTCCGTCCACAACCAATTTTGAGCTAAGCTATTTCTTTGGAAATTTTGTGAATCATCTTTCATCACCTTACTGACTAAATTTAATGCTTCTCTTAAATATTGTGCCCTTCTATCACTCGGAACTTCTTGTGACATTTGGTATAAGCTCAAAGCAAGTCCAGCATATGCTGCTAATGCTTCTTTATCAACTTTCTGAGAAACTGGCATTAAATCGTTAGAGTTAGATACGTTCTGTGCAGGATTATTTCTAAGAGATAATTCCATTGCTTTGAACCAAGAATCATTAGCACGGTTTAAATTACCTTCTGCATAATAAGCAAAGCCTAAAGCATTTTTATACAAAAACGAATTTGGGTCATTTTTAGTAGCAACTTCCCAATAACGACGAGCATCATCAATGCTGTATTTAGTATTACCTTTTTGAATAAATTGCCATGCCAAACGTCCTTTGACAAAGTTTAAATATGGATTATTAATTTGGTCTTTCTCTACATTTTCTAATGCTGCTTCAGCATTACCTAATGCATCACGATTCAGCAATTCTTCTACAGCTTTGAGACCTTGGTTAATCTCACCTTGTCTAAATTGTTTGCTAGCATATTCGGTTACAGCTTCTGTTTTCGCGACTTCCGAATCAAATGGGGATGTCGTTTCTGGAACAACTCTAACAATCCCAGGCTTTTGCTGATTCTTTAGATAATCAATACCTCCAATAAAGGCTATTGCGCTGATTCCCAACGCACCGAGAAGCGTTAAACGCTGATTTCTTTTTTCCTTCTTAGCTGCGGCTTTTGCTAATTCGGTTGTAGCCTTATTTCCTTCTTTCCAAGCTTCAAAGCTTTCTTGAGTAGAGGTTTCGTTGTTTGCTACGTTTTGCTCGGAACTAGTTTGTATTGGGTATTTATTATTTTCGTCCCATATCAAAGTATCTTCAGATTGATAATCTATGTCTGGAGATAACTGTTTTTGTTGGTAATCATCTTCAAATTGCCCAACTAATTCAGCATTCATAGGAGATTCTGCTAAAGACTTTTCGTCATCTATCTGACGAAATAAATCCGAAACAATCGCAGAATCTTCGGAATAGCTTGGGTCATCGTATTCGATTTCATCAACAAGGTCTCCCCACATATCTTCGCCCAGTAAATCCAAATCGGAGTTATCTTGGACTCCATAAGAATTTACAGTGCTATCCACTGGAACCATGTCGGAACTTGTCCTAGGATTGGAAGTGTACAGTGTTGAGATTGCACTGCTATTTAGGTCGTATTCGTTAAATAATTCTCCGCTTTGAGGTAAGTAAACTTCTGGGTCTAAATAACCGTCAAATTCTGGCTGAAGATATAAAATTGGCAGTGCCCAATACAGCTGATGCGAACTGTAAGCAGAAATTAACCCTTGACGCATCCGACTGACACACAAATCTACAGCATACCCTTGGGATAGATTTCGGTAGAAAAGCTGCGTTAATGTTAATGCGACTTCATCAGGAATGCGTTCTGACATCGCCAAAACGCTTTTTATGCCTCGCTTCACTAAAGTTTCAGTGAGATTCCGCTGTGCGGTATCTAGGCTAGTATCTGAGGTGGCGGTGTAGGTTCCCAAACAGGAATTAAACACAGCCATTTGGATATTATTATTAACTAGCAAGCCAGCCAAATCATCACCGTAGAGAGTTTCAGTTAAACCCGTTCTACCGCTAACCAAATAAATTTCGCCACCATTCGCCCCAAAATTACTATGACCGGAGTAGTGTAAAACGTGATAATTACCTTGCTCCAAAGCTTGGGTCAATTCTTCTCTACCAGGTTGTTCGAGAACTGATAGCTCAATTTCTGGAAGATGATCCCCACCTTGTGTTTTACGTTCGAGTTCCGCTTGTAGCCTGATAGCTTCTTGTTTTAACAGGTTGAGACGCACCTGATCCGCAGGAGAAGCAATTACCATTAAAACTTTAATACCGCCTTCAGTAGACAACTGCGGTATGTTTCTCGACGGTAAGCGAGATGTTCCGCTCATTCCACTTTGATAGCGAGAAAAAGCAATATAGGGACCAGTTGCTATAGGACGGTCACCTTGGTGCATAACTTCCCAAGGAAGACGAGCTAACTTAGTATCCTTTAAGCCCAAACGTAGACGCAGTACCTGTTGGTGGTTTTGGGCAATACCTTGTGCAGTAATCCAACTATCCCTGAGAGTACCTTGAAATAGAGCATTATAAAGTTGCTGACCCAGTGCCACCAAGTTGACTGAGTTTCTTGCATTTGTCTCTTCAAGACAGGCGCTTAACGCCATCTCATCACCCTGTAATACTGACTGCAACGGGTCATTCATTAAACTCCCAGCAGCCGTTAACCAGTCAGCCACCGGCCACCTTACCAGTTCTTCTGCTAAGGGTACCCCAGGGGCGACTTGTTCCGTCCGCACCAAGTAGTCGTTTTGGCCTACTGGGGTTACGGAAATGTGAAATTCCTGGGTCACAACTTCTCCTGTTTACCTAACTTATCTGGTTGGAAACGCTTTTGTTTCAAGTTTATGTTTCGCTCTTCCTGATACATTAGATGCATCTACCTGCTTCCATGTTTCTGAAAATAAAGTGGTTTTTTGAGTTATCTACTTTTACAACTTTATCCGGATTGAACTAAACGTGCTTAGAACTAACTTAGTTATATATGCACTTTCGACTTTAATTCCTCAGTAAAACCAAAGTTTTGCTTAGTTTTTTTATTGTTAAAGAACGTCACTAAGTTTAGTCGCTGTTAAAATTTTTCCAAACAAGACGGGACAAAGATATGACCGGGATCTCGTTATGGTTAAATAGTAATAAACAGCACAGAAAATGTTCGGACATATACGAAGTACGTCAACACAAGTTGTTTGTTATACAACTTTTATCAGCATTTTAGTAATTTTATCCGGAAGATACTGGTTAAGTTTAGAACATTTAATTGGTAGATGCACCCTGATAACTCATTCCCCTAGTTGACTGCCTTCCACTAGGGGTTTTTCATGATTTTCACAACAAATTATAATTTTCAAATTTTATCCGGAAGATACTGGTTAAGTTTAGAACATGTAATTGGTAGATGCACCCTGATAACTAACTCCCCTGGTAAGCCTACAAGCATGCTGGGGGTTTTTGTATATATTTTTTAAACTCAAACAAATTTAAAATTTTATCCGGAAATCAACTGTTAAATAAAGTACATGTAATTGGTAGATGCACCCTGATAACTAACTCCCCCGGTAAGCCTACAAGCATGCTG
>CAKZYM010000872.1 GCA_937884685.1 uncultured Calothrix sp. | reverse complement strand
CTGATAACTGATAACTGTTAACTGTTAACTGTTAACTGAAAAAGTGCTAACTCAAGTAATTGGTATTGATTTAGGAGGAACGGCAATTAAATTAGGACGATTTATGTCTGATGGTTCTTGTTTAAAATCCTTAACTGTGGATACTCCTCAACCAGCGACTCCGGAAGCGGTGATGGCGATTATTGTTGATGCTGTTGCGGAGGTTGACCCAGAAGGAATTGCTGTTGCTATTGGTGTGGGGACTCCGGGACCTGCGGATGCAGCAGGACGTGTTGCAAAAATCGCGATTAATCTTCCTCAATGGTGGAACATTCCTGTAGCAGATATTCTAGAAGCAAAAATCGGTAAGCCTACAATTATTGATAATGATGCAAACTGCGCGGGCTTGGGAGAAGCTTGGTTGGGTGCAGGTCGTTTTTACAAAAATTTTATTTTATTAACTCTAGGAACTGGTGTTGGTGGAGCAATTTTTATTGACGGTAAGCTATTTACAGGATGCTTTGGTTCTGCTGGAGAGTTGGGTTTAATTAATTTAATTCCTGACGGGCCGCAGTGTAAGAGTGGAAATAAAGGTTCTTTGGAACAGCATACTTCGGTAATTGCAATTCGTCGTCGTACCGGTAAAGAACCAGCGGAATTAGGAGCTTTAGCTGAAAAGGGAGATGCTAAAGCACTAGAATTTTGGCAAGAATATGGTAAATATTTGGGAACTGGAGTAACAAGTTTACTTTACGTACTAACTCCTGAAGCGGTTGTAATCGGAGGAGGAGTTAGTGCGAGTTTTGAGTTTTTTCAACCATCAATGAAAACAGAAATTGAACAGCGAGTCATGCCCACATCTCGTGAAAATTTGCAGATAATTAGAGCGCAATTAGGTAATCGTGCGGGAATGTTGGGGGCTGCGAAGTTGGCGATTGATAAGTTTGTTAGTGGATAGTTGATAGTGGTTAGTGGTTAGTGGTTAGTAATAATCACCAACAAATAACAAATAACAAATAACAACCAACAACTAACAACTAACAACTAACAACTAACTCTCCGAAAACGCGTATCCCGTTGTCTTACGAATATAATGTAGAACTTTTTCGTAGGATTCTGGGTTGCTTGAGGGGTTGATGATTATGGGTATGCTGCTATCGGGAAGCCAGAAGGTTACTCTACCATTTGCTTCGTGACAAAATGATGAAATACACTTGAGGTTAATGACGTATTCGTTTCTGTCATAACAGATTTTTACCCAGCAAGCACCTTCTGATTCCGAATTGTTGACTTGTTCGATGTATTCGAGAATTTTTTGGTAGTCTTCTTGGTTATTGTGGGGGATAATCACGATAGGTATGGCACTGTTCGGCAGCCAAAATGTCACCCGACCGTTTGGTTCGCAGCAGAAAGCTGTAACGCGCTCAAAATCAACTACATATTCTTTTTTTTCGTAGTAGATTTTTACCCAATACGTCACAGCTTCTCCTCTTTACCTTCCTGGGATTTAGACGACACATTTTTAGCAACACTCCTGTTTCAGAGTATAAAGCCTTCATTGCCTTCTCGTTGTGAGTAAATACTCTGGAAATTTACAGCACTTGAGCGGGTGCTGGTAAGCCGTCAGCTTCACAGGAACGGGTAATAGCTGCTTCTACTAAACCTTTAAATAGGGGATGTGGTGCATTGGGACGCGATAAGAATTCCGGATGAAATTGACAAGCAATAAAGTAGGGATGGTCGGGTAGTTCGACTATTTCGACTAGTTTTCCGTTGGGGGAAGTTCCACCGATTAAATAACCAGATTCTAAGAATAAGTTCCGGTAAGCATTATTAAATTCATAACGATGCCGATGTCTTTCGTAGGTTACTTGTTCGCGGTATAGTTTGTAAGCAAGGGTATTAGGGACAATCTGACACGGATATACACCCAAGCGCATTGTTCCACCTAAATCAACTACATCTTGTTGCTCTGGTAGAAGGTTGATTACTGGATTAACACTTTTTTCATCAAATTCGGCACTGTCAGCATTTTTTAGTTTGGCAACGTTTCTAGCCCATTCGATTACACAGCACTGCATTCCCAAGCATAAACCTAAAAATGGTACTTGTCGTTCCCGTGCGTATTTGATAGCGGCTATTTTTCCATCGACTCCGCGAGAACCAAAGCCTCCTGGTACTACAATTGCATCTACTCCCTTAAGATGTATTTCTGCCGGTTCGGTTTCCAATTCCTCCGAATTTACCCAGCGTATATGTAGTTCTCCTCGGGTCGCAATTGCTGCGTGACGCAGTGCCTCAACTACGGAAAGATAAGCATCGCTCAACTGAACATATTTACCGACTATGGCTATTTCTATACGATGCTGGGGATTGTACATCCGCTTAACTAAAGTCTGCCACTGTTGTAGGTCTGGTGGCTGCTGTTTCATCTGTAGCTGTGAAAGGGTTTGAGTTGCCAATCCTTCCTGTTCAAGAATAAGCGGTACTTCATAAATGCTTTTAGCATCGATACAAGGAATTACGCATTCTACTGGAACGTCGCAATTTGCTGAAAGCTTTTCTTTTATTCCTTCTGGTAGTTGACGGTCGCATCGGCAAACGAGTACATCTGGTTGAACGCCGATAGACCTAAGTTCTTTGACTGAATGCTGGGTTGGTTTGGTTTTCAATTCCCCAGCAGAGGCAATCCACGGTATCAAAGTGACGTGCATGTACAGCACGTTTTGCCGTCCTACATCTTTACGAAACTGGCGAATTGCTTCTAAAAACGGTAGAGATTCAATATCACCCACCGTTCCGCCAATCTCAGTAATTACTACATCAGGATTAGTATTTTGAGCAACGCGGGTAATGCGCTCTTTAATTTCGTTGGTAATATGAGGAATCACCTGTACGGTACCACCGTTGTAGTCTCCGCGACGTTCTCGGTTAATCACGGATTGGTAAATAGAACCGGTAGTAACGCTATTGAGACGGGACATAGAAGTGTCGGTGAATCGTTCGTAATGTCCCAAATCTAAGTCGGTTTCCGCACCGTCATGAGTAACGAAAACTTCACCATGTTGAAAAGGACTCATGGTTCCTGGGTCAACATTAATATATGGATCTAGTTTAAGAATCGATACTGAGTAGTCACGCGATTTTAGTAATCGGCCCAGACTAGCTGCTACAATTCCTTTACCGATACTAGAAACAACGCCACCAGTTACAAATACGAACTTCGTCATACGATTTTTAAGTTTCAAGCAACTTCTAAAAATTACATCCCGTCATTGTGCCACAGTAGATGTTGAGAATTTTGTTGTAAACCACAGACGTGAAACCACTATTAGGATTAGTAGTACTAGCAACGCTGTCAACTCCCAACTTAGCTTGGGCACAATCACAATCACTGAAAGTGGTTTATCCCCCGACAAACCACAAAACAACTTCAGATAAAATCTTTTTCATTGGCACAGGTCCATTAACCGGACAGGTTCTAATAAATGGTAAGCCAATTACTCGTTCTAAATCCGGTCATTTTGCACCTAGTTTTCCCCTGCAAGTAGGAGAAAACATATTTACAATACGCCATCAAGAGCAAGTAATTCAGATTCAAGTAACCAGAACCAGCAACCAACAGAGTGTACCTCAAGGCTTGACCTTTGCCAAAGATTCTTTAACTCCAAAAGTTGATATTGCTCGACTCCCAGGAGAACTTATATGTTTTAGCGCGATTGCACCCCCAAGCGCTACAGTATCCGTTAGTTTAGGTGGAAATAAAAGAGTTGCTCTTTTACTTCAACCACCACAAGCACAGCTACCAAGCAACTTAGCGGCTTTAACGGGAACGAATCAACCTCAAAATGCTACAAAGAGCGAATATTCTGGCTGTACTACGTTAGAAGCTAATGCTTTAGAAGTAGCACCAAAATATCAATTAACGCTGAACTCAGAAACAATAACTCAAGAAGCCCCTGGAAAAATTAATATTCTACAACCAAGCAGTTTACCGGTTGTGGAAGTAAGTGCTGAGTTTGGTGTGGCTCGCACTGGTCCTTCTACTAATTATTCTAGACTAACGCCATTGCCCAAAGGTACACGTTCGGCTGTAACCGGAAAAACTGGTGAGTGGTTGCGTTTGGACTATGGTGCTTGGATTAAAAGTTCAGAAACTGTTTCTTTACCAAATGCAATTGTTCCAAATACGATTATTCGCAGCGTTGGTTCTAGCCAGTCGGAAAAAGCAACTTTGGTCAGTTTCCCTTTACAAACTCCCGTTCCTGTAACTGTTAAGCAGGAGTCGGACAAATTTACTTTGACGTTGCATAATACCACTGCCCAAACAGATACTATTCCGTTTAATGACAATCCATTTGTCTCACGCATGGATTGGCAGCAAATACCTCCTTCCCCAGGAGGAAATTCAACAGCGGTGCAATATATTTTTAATCTGAAGAAAAATCAACAGTGGGGATACAAGTTAGGATACGAAGGAACAACTTTAAAGTTGAAATTACGTCATCCTCCTGAATTGCGACGTAGCAGACGCAAACCTTTATCTGGAAGTAAGATTTTAATCGACCCCGGTCATGGGGGGAAAGAGTTGGGAGCTGTCGGGCCAACCGGCTTACCAGAAAAAGATGTAAATTTAGTTATATCTAAGCTGCTGCGTCAAGAATTAGTCAAGCGGGGAGCTACGGTGGTGATGACCCGAGAAAATGATAAGTTTGTGTCTCTGGGTGACCGACAAAAGATAATTGCTAGAGAAGAACCCATCTTAGCGCTGTCCGTTCACTATAATGCTCTGCCCGATTACGGTGACGCGGAAAATACTAAGGGTATAGGGATGTTTTGGTATCATCCTCAAGCTCATAGTCTGGCTGTATATCTACATAATTATTTAGTGGATAAGTTAGATAGACCTTCCTATGGTGTATTTTGGAATAACTTAGCCCTAACTCGTCCGGAAGCAGCACCATCATTATTATTAGAGTTGGGCTTTATGAGTAACCCGGAGGAATTCGAGTGGGTAACTAATCCCAAAGAACAGAAAAAATTAGCCAAAGCTCTTGCTGATGGGATTGTCAAATGGTTAAGGGATAATCGCTGAATAGTATATGATACTTGGGCACAGTTAATTGATTAGGTTCTTTTAACCTGTTATTTCCAATCATAGCTTTCATTGGCTCTTACATCTTCTAAATGAATGAGTAAGAGCCACACAGTCAGCAAAAATAGAATAAGGATTGCTTTTCCTCTAATAGGTATACTTAATACTACTAATTGGCGATTAACGAAGATAAGAATACTTTTATATAAGTAACTTTATTACAGAAAGATATTAACTATTTGGTATACAGGGTTAATTGCAAACGTCATACTAAAACGCGGCTGTACCAAACGAAAGATATACTTATTAAGACCATAACTTTATAATTATTAGAAATCAATACAAAATTCTCAGTTTTTATTAAGGTAAATTTCTATTTAGAATCGATAACCCATAATATTTTGATTTCTTGTTGCAATTTTATAACTTGTTTTCTGTATATTTACCAAAATCATACGGATTTAGGTTTTACACAGAAATAGGGGTAAATACGATGAAATAACTGAAGAACAAGCTTTATAGGTTAGGAATCTGGCTATTTTTTAGGAGCTTTCACAGTAACTTTACAATTTCTTCACTATAGATAATAGCTTCTATACATTAACTTTACAGTAATAGGTTCAAATGATTCCAATTGAAGTTATATTAAAGTTTGTTCGCTAAAAAATGAATAAGTCGATATAAATCGTCATGCTTTGTATTGATTTCAATCATTTTTTTCAAAAAATATTTTTGGTTTAAATGCTTTTAGATGACTGCTTTCCGGAAGATTCAAGACATCTGTAGTGCCGTACCTACAAGTACAGTATTAAAGTTCGTAAACAGATAAGGGGTGAAAGCTATGCAATATTGCAATCGCGTATCTACTAAAAAAATCAAACCATTTTTACGCAAGTGTATTTCAGAATACAGAATAATGTCTGCGTATAAAGATTTTATATCGAATATCCCTTTATTAAACACTTCTTTTGTCAAACATTGCTTGGCATAAATTTTAGACAGTTTTAGCCTCTTAGAATTCCAGTAGGAGTATTTATTTCGGGTTGTTGCAATCGTTAATGTGATACTCGTACAGAGGAAAAATAAAAAACTCAGATTATTAATTAAGCCGGGTTGTTCAGCAGGCTTATCTCATAGTCCTATTAGAAGTTTCCCTAATTATTAGCGGATTTGGCTAGTCATTGATAGACACTTTATTTAAAACTTAATTATTTCTGTTTGGGTACAGGTGATGACACAGGTGCAGTTACTGAATGTAAATATTAACAATCTCGCGATGAGCGACTTGTTAGACAATCTGCAAAGTGGTGGTCTCGTAGTAACCCCCAACGTAGACCATTTGATGAAATTGCAGAGAGACCCAGATTTTTATGGAGTGTACAAAGAGGCAGAATACAGGGTATGTGACAGTAAAATACTCATGTACGTGTCTCGCTTTCTGGGAACACCAATAGTTGAGAAAATATCAGGTTCTGATTTGTTTCCAGCTTTCTATAATCACTATAAGAATGACAAAAGTATCAACATTTTTTTGCTTGGGGCCCAACAGGGAATTGCTGAAATTGCTCAACGCAAGATAAATTCTAAGGTGGGTAGAAATATGATTATCGATACTTATTCGCCTCCCTTTGGTTTTGAGAAAGACGAAGCAGAATGCCAAAAAATTTTGCAGTTAATTAATTCATCTGGTGCAACCGTTTTAGCGATTGGAGTTGGTGCTCCAAAACAAGAAATGTGGATTGCTAAACACAGAAAATATTTACATAATGTCAAGATATTTTTGGCAATTGGTGCGACTATCAACTTTGAGGCAGGAAATATTAAACGTTCTCCTCAATGGATGAGTGAAGTTGGTTTGGAATGGTTATATAGACTTTTAAGCGAACCTAGAAGACTTTGGAAAAGGTATCTAATGGATGCAGTTCCATTTATCTATTTAGTTTGCAAACAACGCTTTCAAAAATATAGAAATCCTTGGTCTAAAGCAAAGCATAGTCGAGATAATTATTCTCGTTTCAAGGGTATTAAGAGAATGTAAAAGCTATTTGATTTCTCTTAAAATAAGAAAGGTAGCGCATAATTTAGGTTGGATTATGATAGCTATCAGCTTTGTCTAATTAAACATAAGTCAAAACTTAACTATGGAAAATCAGAATTTATCTGAAGAGATAGATGTCCAGAAATATTTGCTAGTTTTGAAACGTCGCTGGCTGATAGCATCAGTTGTTTTTGCTGGTTTTGCTGGTTTTGCTGTTTTGCATTGGGTAAGTCAAAAACCTGCTTATCAAGCGACGGGTAAATTGCTTTTTCGGACAGATAGAACCTCATCTTTAACAGGTGCTGGAGAAGAAATTGGTCATCTAGAATCAATTAAACGCGAAGCTAATCCTTTAGATACGCAAGCAATTATTTTACAGTCCGAACCCATAATCAAGGATGTTGTAAAAAGCCTGAACCTAGAAGAAAATAATGGTGAACCTCTAGACCCAAATTCAATATCTATCGGTACTGGGTCGATTGTAGGTACCGATATACTAAGAGTTTCTTATACATCTGGTAAGCCTGAATTAGCTATAAAAGTAGTTAATAAGGTCATGGAGGCTTACATAAAAAAGAATATTTATACAAATCGTTCTGAAGCTATTGCAGCACGTTCGTTTATCGAAAAGCAATTGCCGTCGGCAAAAAGAGGATTATCTAAAGTAACTGAAGAATTACGAGATTTTAAACAAAAAAATAAGGTTATCGAATTAAAAGAAGAGACCACTAAAGCGGTTCAGATTATTCATGAAATTGATAAAGAATTAACTGAAGCTAGGTCTGAATTAGCTGATGTCAGAGGACAAGAAAGAGAAGTAAGCGGTCAGCTTAATTTACCTTTAAATAAGGCTGTAGATATTTCTTCTTTAAGTCAAGTAAAAGGAGTGCAAGAAGTATTAAATGAGTTACAAAAAGTACAAACAGAATTAACAACTTTACAAACTCGAATGACTAGCGCACATCCAGATGTTGTGGATTTGCAAGAAAAGGAAGCTGCTTTAAATAATTTGTTGCAGACAAGAATTATGGATTCTGTAGGGTACAGAACTCAAGTTACTCCTAGCAGCTTGCAAATAGGTAAAGTCAAACAAGACCTGATTTCTAGGTTTGTTAATTTGCGCTCCCAGCGTTTGGGATTAACTCAGAAAATCGATTCTTTATCAGATTTAAAAAATAGATACAAGCAAAGGGCAGATGTTATTCCAGAGTTAGAAAAAAGGCAAAAAGAGCTAGAGCAAAAACTATCGATAGCTCAGAAAAATTATGAAAACCTAGAGACAAGATTGCAAGAAATTAAAGTCGCAGAAAGTCAAACTGTTGGGAATGCTAGCATCGTTGAATCTGCAAAGGTAAGTCCCAGTCCTCAAGTTCAAAAGCAAAAATTTATTGTGACTTTTGGTAGCCTTTTTGTCGGCTTAGTACTGAGTATTGGTTCTGCTTACTTTGTAGATTTAATTGACAAGAGATTAAAGACAGCTAAGGAAGCGGAAAAGCTTTTTGGTTATACTTTGCTAGGATTAATTCCCAAGTTTGATACTAACAACGCTAAGAGCAATCATAATATCCCAGTTGGGAGGGATAAAATCGCTGGTGTTTCCGAGCGAGTTATTGTTGCAACTTCACCAAGGACGGTGATTCACGAAGCTTACCAGATGCTCCAGGCTAATTTGAAATTCATTAGTTTGGATAGAAAAATTCGCTCAATTGCGATTACTTCTTCTGTAGCAGGTGAAGGTAAAACAGAAGTTGCGGCTAATTTAGCTGCAGTTATGGCACAGGTCGGTAGACGGGTGCTATTGGTTGACGCTGATATGCGTAAGCCATCCCAACATCACCTTTGGGGTTTAATAAATTCCATTGGTTTAAGTAACGTGATGGTTGGAGAACATGATTTAGAAGATGCCGTACAAAAAATAACAGATAATCTGTCAGTGTTGACATCTGGTGTCATGCCTCCAAACCCTCTAGCATTAATCGATTCAGAGCGAATGACAAGCTTTATAGAGATGCTGTCTCTGAACTATGACTATATAGTATTTGATACTCCTCCTCTGACTGGAAATGCGGAATCAGCCGTTTTATCGCAAATGGTTGATGGTGCTTTGGTTGTAGTTAGACCGAAATTAGTTAATTCAGCTACTGCTACTGCTGCGAAGTCTTTACTCGAAAGGTCAGAAACAAATGTCTTAGGGATTGTGGCTAATAGCGTCAATGTTAAGCATGAGCCTAATAATTACTTCTACTACAGTAGTTATCAATCTGAATCGGGTACAGAGAAAATTGATAATGCTGAAAATGCTGTTCGTTCTTCCTAGCTATAGAATGTCAGTTTTGTCAACAGTCCCATTCTTTTAATTAATTACTCCCCATTCAAAAATTACCATTGGATTATGAGTACCCAACTGAGCCAGACAACTATTTGCAACCAAACATCAGCAGAACATTTAAATCTTTGGGAGCAGTTAAAGGAAGACTGGATTGCTCATGGAAAAGATTGGACTAAACCGGGATTTAGAGCGGTTGCGGTTCATCGCTTTGGAGTTTTTAGGATGACGATACAGTCTAAGATTTTACGCTTGCCTATGAGTGTTTTATACAAAATGATGTATCGTAAAGTACGTAATAATTACGGCATAGAAATTCCTTATACGGTTGAATTAGGACGACGAGTCGTTATCGAACATCAAAGTGGGATAGTGATTCACGGATACTGCACGATTGGTGATGAATCTATCATTCGTCAAGGTGTAACTTTAGGAAATCGCTATCTAGACCGTCCAATGGAAGCTCCCAAGTTAGGTAAGAGGGTGAATGTAGGGGCTGGAGCCAAAATTTTTGGTGATGTTTCAATTGGAGATGGGGCTGCAATTGGAGCTAATGCTGTTGTTTTATCTGATGTACCTTCTGGAAAAACCGCAGTGGGGATACCTGCTAAAGTGATTAATTAAGTGCAATATGATTTGAACGTAGTAATTTTTTAATTAAAATATGATGGATTAAAACCTCAGCATGCTAAGAATTTCAAACAGCTTTCTAATAGTAAAATTATTGTAAACAGGAATTAAAATAATTATCA
>CAKZYM010000871.1 GCA_937884685.1 uncultured Calothrix sp. | reverse complement strand
AATCATAGGAATTTTGGATTTCAGTAGTTTAACTAGGAATTAAAAACTCTCTGATAATCAATTCCAACGTTAATAAACAAAGTTTACTCAAGTGGTAAAAAAAATCACTGAGTAATTTGTCTTTAGAAGACTTTCGCTTAAGAACAGAGAATTACATTTCCTGACGATGTTGAGAAGGATGCAAAATGTTAGCTTTAATAAAGGCTCATAAATAGCAAGAGATAACCAATGTACGCTGTAATTTCCCCTCAAGATATCCAACTTCCTCCCGGAACAGTAGTAAGAATGCCGGGAACCTGGGAAGATTATTGTAAACTACGCGATAGTCGCGGTGATGGTTCTATTCCTAGGATTAAATACCGTAACGGTGAAATTTTACTTATGAGTCCTTTACCAAGACACGGACGTGAAGCCCATTTGCTTGCTAGGATTGTTGAAACCTTGCTTGACAGCGAAACCCGTAATTATGAAGCTTTTACTCCTATCACAATGGACATTCCCGAAGAAGGTGGAATTGAACCAGACTACTGTTTCTATATAGATAATTGGAAAGCTGCTGTAGGTAAAGATAGGATTAATTGGCAAATTGACCCACCTCCCGATTTAGTAATAGAAATTGACGTTACTTCTTACACCGCTGCTGAGGATTTTCTTCCTTATAAAGTTCCAGAAGTTTGGTTATTTAAGAAAAGTGGTTTGAGTATTTATGGTTTGTCGGGGGATAGTTATCAACAGCAATCTTTTAGTAAATATTTTCCAAATGTTAATTTATCAGAAATTATTAATCGAGTATTGAAAGTTGTGTCCGAGCAAGGAACTGGGGTAGCTATTAGGAGTTTGAGGGAAGATTTGAGTGGAAGTTAAAGTAAATTTAATATAGGAAATGTATTTATATTTTTGTAAGATAATATTTCAAGGAGTTAAATTAAAAATATTCTATATCAACGTAATTTAAAATATCTCATGGAGTTTATTTGAGTGAAAAAATTCAATTACTATAATAAAATTGCTCATATCTATGACGAAACTCGTTGGTTAACAGAAGCAATAGCTGAGGAGGTTGCAGATGTTATTCTTACATTAGTAAACGCAACACCTGAAACATCTTTTTTAGAACCTGGTGTTGGAACTGGTTTGAATATTTTTCCTATGGTAAAACGTGGCTATCCTGTAACAGGAATAGACGTTTCTGAAGAAATGCTTAACCAATTTAGGCAAAAATTCTCTCAAATTCCTTCTAATTTGAGGTTGATAAATGCGGATGTTTCACAAATCCCTTTTACAAATTGGAGTTTTGATGTCGTCTTAACTGTTCATATGATTCATGCTGTTTCCGATTGGAAAATATTTCTTGATGAAATTGCTCGTGTATTAAAACCGCAAGGATTTTATCTTTACGCTCAATGGGAAAATCCACCAGCACGTAAGGAATTTCAAGCTCATTTTCAAGATATTTTAGCTAGGTACAAAGGAGAAAAAACTTCGGCAATATTCGATTCATCAATCGAACAAGTTAATGTAGAAAAGTATTTTTGTAGCAAAGGTTATCAATCAAATTATGTAATTGCAAAAGAGTGGACGGTGAGCAATACAGTTGATGAATTGCTTGAGTTTTATAAATCGCGTGCATATGGTTTTTGTTGGCAGGTTTCAGAGAAAATATTTAATCTTATAATGAATGATTTTGAAGAGTTTTGTGTTGAATATTATGGTTCTTTACAATCAGAAGTATCATCTCAAGCAAAGTTTGAAATATGGGTTTATCATGCCAAGTAAATAAAATTTATTTTGATATATTATTTATTTTTCAACTCTCCATCAACATCAACCTTCCCGCTTCTAACCTCACATACCAAGGAAACTCCCGCTCTTTAATACAAACCCATTTTTCTTTATAAATTTCTACCTGCAAATCATAATCTTCAAAATCATTAGCAGGATAATTAAGTTTCAAATAAACGGTTACTCGATGTTGAGTTTCGCTAATGTCAGCAACCCAACAAGGAAAAGTATTTTCTCGATTATAATCGTTGGAAAATCTCAAATGATGAGCGCGGATTCCTATATATCTTAAGTTACTCGGAATCGGTTCTAAAACTTGTAAATTACAGTTCCAATCCACAGCTTTTACTATACGTTTATCAACTATTTCAGCACGAGAAATATTTTTACATTCGGTGACTTTCGCAACTACTAAATTAGGTGACTTTTCAAAAATATTTTCTTTAGTATCGTTAGCAATTACTTTTCCTTCCGACATCACCATGATATTGCTGCTCACTCGATAAGCTTCCTCTAATTTATGGGTGATAAATAAAGTCGCTCCTTGATAAGAAGAAAGTACTTTGCTTAATAATTTCTCAATTTGATTGCGTAGATAAGTATCAAGTGCAGAAAGCGGTTCATCGAGTAATATCGCTTCCGGTTCAATTACCAAAGCTCTGGCTAAAGCTACCCTTTGCTGTTGTCCCCCTGAGATTTGATGTGGATAACGATTTTCTAAATCTTGCAACTGCATCATATCAATATACTGCTGCACTTTTGATATGCGTTCGCGTTTTGGTAAATCTTGCAAACCAAAGCCAATATTTTGAGCTACGGTCATGTGGGGAAATAAAGCATAATTTTGAAACAAAAAACCA
>CAKZYM010000870.1 GCA_937884685.1 uncultured Calothrix sp. | reverse complement strand
ATAATAAAGATAGTGGATAAAAACAGCGTGAATTGAGAAGCAAGTTTTAAACGAGTAAATTTAGGATAATATCGCATTTATCTAATAATTATCGATTGACTCGTTTACTTATATATCTCAAGGTGGTTTACTTAAGCAGAAATGAGCGGAGGGAGTGGAGGGGGTAGAGGGGGTAGAGGGGGGGAAATAATTCATAACTCCTAACTCCTAACTCCTAACTCTTTAACCAATTACCAATCTACAACTTTAGTACTAGTAGTATGGATGGACAATTAAAGTTTTTGAATCCGAACTTTTGTACGATGTCGGAAGTTGTTTTGATTTCGTAGTATGTATACATCAAGCGAAACGGAAAACACAGCGAGGGTAACCGGAGTAGCAATGAATGGTTTTAACTAAGCTGTGAGTTTTCTAAAGACCGCTTGTTAACTGTAAAAATTTTCAACTATATCCAACAGGAGAAATAACGATGTCTAACGAAATTAACAACAATGTAAATGCTGTTGAACTTTCCGAACAAGAATTAGATATGGTCGCAGGTGGTAATGGTTTCCCCGGTTTTGGTTTTAGCGGTAGCGATTTTAAACAGTTTGCTATAGCTGGTGGTGAAGCGACTTTTGCAGGTCCTAATGGTGCTGGTACTCAACACATGATTCAAGCTCAAGGTGTTGAAAGCTCTGGATTTAAGGGACTGGGAATATTCGGAAGCGATAGTTTTGATACCGATTCTTACAAGGGTGAAAGTTACTAACAGTTCTATTCCGACATCGGAACAGTAAGTTTTTTCAGATAAATCAACAGATTCAATTAAACAGGAGCAATAACAATGTCTAACGAAATTAACAACAATGTAAATGCTATCGAACTTTCCGAACAGGAATTAGATTTGGTAGCAGGTGGAAGCATAGATTCCTTTGAATCTTTCGGTTTCGGTTTAAACGGTAGTAGTTTTAAACAGTTTGCTTTAAAAGCTGGTGAAAGTTCATTTGCAGGTCCCGAGGGTACTGGTACTCAACATATTGTTGAAATTCAAGGAGTTTCTAGCAAATCGTTTAAGGGATTCGGAACATTCGGAGATGATACTTCTTACGAGAGTTACCAGTAGTACTGTTCCGACCTCGGAATATTAAAACCCGGTCAAACAATTTTGGATTTTGGATTTGCGATTTTGGATTGTTTCCACAGTTAAAACTAGGGGTTGAAACTATTTATAACCCAAAATCCTGTTGGGTAAAATCTAAAATTCTTTCGGTGATTGCAATTCGTAGTTTGTAATTCTAAAAACCGGGTTGTCAGATTTGAAGATTCTACAGACAAATAATCATATTTAATCAAATAGGAGAAATCACAATGTCTAACGAAATTAACGAGAATGTAAATGCTATCGAACTTTCCGAGCAAGAATTAGATATGGTAGCAGGTGGAAGTGATGGGAATGGTTTTTTAAACTTTGGTTTTAGCGGTAGCAGTTTCGAGCAATTCGCTTTAGGTGGTGCTGAAGCAACTTTCGCAGGTCCTAACGGTGCTGGTACTCAAGGAATGTTCCAAATTCAAGGTATTGAGAGCGGAGCTTTTAAGGGTCTTGGGTTATTCGGAAGCGATAGTGACGAGTAATCAAAGTTTGTAGTCGGGACTTTAGTCCCAAAATCCAGGACTAAAGTCCCGACTACGAACCCCGTGTAAATCAATTTTTCAGATTATCCAAATATAGGCTAGAAATAAATTAGGAATGCGATACTCTTTGTATTGCGTTCTTTTTTTGTTATGGGGGATAGGATAATAAATAGTTAGGAGTTAGGAGTACCCCTGTTAAGGTGTACTAGAAAATGAACTAAAAAATACAGGAAATCCTTATAGGGGTGGAGTAAGGAGCAATAATAATCGGAAAAGAACAAAAAATTATCAGCTTTTAAGTTGTTTAAACATGGGATTATAAGTTGGTCAGGTAATAATAATTGATGGGTGCTGTATTATGCTGAGTTCAATTTTCGAGCGTTTTATCGAAGTATCCCCAGTAACGGTAATGCTGCGAGCAACATTAGAAAGAATTTTCAGCGCAGAAAAACTGGATGAATTATTTGAAGAAACACGAAAAAAGCAATATACACAGGAATTATTGTTTTCGACTGTGGTAGGAATAATGAGCTTAGTCGTATGTAATATACGCCCATCAATTAGCGCAGCACTCAAAGCATTTTCTAAAAAAGTAGGAGTATCAAGGGTAGCTTTCTACAGCAAAATTAATGGTATTGAGCCACAAGTATCCCAAGCATTAGTTCGTTACAGTAGTAAAGAACTAGCGCCAATAGTAGAAGAGTTAGGAGGTAAACAGCCAGCAATTTTACCAGGTTATAGAGTTAAGATAATTGATGGAAATAATCTGGGAAAAACTGAGCATAGACTATCGGTATTGAGAGAAGTAGAAGGAGGACCACTACCAGGAAAAACTTTAGTTGTACTAGACCCAGAATTGATGCTAGCAATAGATGAATTTCCATGTGAAGATGCTTACACTCAGGAAAGAGCATTATTTAGCCAAGTATTAGAAACAGTTGAAAGTAATGATATCTGGGTTGGAGATAGGAATTTTTGTACCTGCATGTTTTTACTTAAAATTGCCAAAAAGCAAGCCTACTTTGTAATTCGGCAACATGCATCAATTCCATATCAAGAGTTAACACAATTAAAACAAATCACACAGACACCAAGCGGAATAATTTTCGAGCAAGATGTGAAGATTGAATATGAAGGAGAATCAATCAAATGTCGTCGTGTTATTGTACATTTAAATGAACCAACTCGTGATGGGCAGACAGAAGTGGCAATTTTTTGTAACCTAAAACAAGAAAAAGCCTCTGCGATTGATATCTCAAATATTTATCTTAAACGTTGGAGCGTTGAGGGCTTATTTCAAGTTGTTAGCGATACTCTTGAATGTGAAATTAAAACTTTGGGTTATCCTAAAGCCGCTCTATTCAGCTTTTGTATGGCATTAGTTGCCTACAATATTTTATCTGTAATTAAAGCTGCATTACGCAGTGTTCATGGTCGTGAAAAAATTGATGCCGGGATTTCTAACTACTATTTAGTTGAGGAAATTCAAGCAACTTATACGGGAATGATGGTTGCAATTCCTGATATTGAATGGAAGTTTTTAAACCATTTGAGTTTATCAGCTTTTGCCTCCTTGTTGAAACAGTGGGCTACACAAGTTAACCTAAAACGCTTTGTTTCCAACCCTAAAGCCCAAAAAAAACCTCAACCTCAAAGAAAAAGGGAACCTAACCGTCAGAGACGTTTCTACCGCTCGACTTCTTGCTGAAAAACAACTTTTATCCAAGCAAGTTTTGTCAGAACCTCAAACGTCTAACACGGTTGAAACCCTTTCGCTGCAATCTTTAGAGACGTAAACGTACTATTTTTAGACTACACCTTAACAGGGGTAGGGTTAAGGGTAAGGGGTAAGGGGTAGTAAGTAAGAGGTAATAAGTAAGAGGTAATAAGTAAGAGGTAATAAGTAAATATTTATAATTAGATGTAAATCATAAACAATTTACTACATAGCATTCCTAAATTATTTGTGAGATTTTATAA